>NZ_JBMQUD010000008.1:0-36512 GCF_057359045.1 Adhaeribacter sp. | reverse complement strand
CGTGGGCTCTTGTCCCTGTTCCAGCATTTCCCGAAAAGTGGTACCTATGGCAAGTTCTATCCGCTTAATTTTTTTATTAATTACCTCGTGCCAGGAATTGGTTTTGCGAACCTTTTGCTCTTCGTGGTTCCATTCGCTGGGCACCGCTTTACCCTTCTCATTTATTCCATCACAAGCAACACTTTCCTGAATAGAAGCACCAGGCAAAGCTTTGCCGTTTACATGTACCCGAACATAAATCGGGCTTTTCTTTTTCTTAGGTGTGTGGAGGTAAAAGCGAATTGAAACCATTCTCTTAAGATTGTTTTTGTTTTGCAATGTTACTCGTTCTGTTACGCAAAATGTTACGCAGGCCTTCCGTTATGGAGCATTAAGCCATAAGGTTTCACACGACAAAACTAACCTAATTCCCTTAAAACACAATACCCACCCTTACAACTTAAGGGTGGGTATTGTATGGTTGTGGAGCTGCAGGGAGTCGAACCCTGGTCCAGACAAGGAAACCGTCGCGCTTTCTACATGCTTAGTTGCCGTTGGGTTTTCGAGTAAATCAAGGTCGGCACCAGACCTGTAAATTTACCTTAGGTGCTTTAGTTTCGCGTTTGCGCCACACCTTCGCTAACGCTATCCAATCATTTCGATGCCCCGGACTCAGCCGCAGTTTGGAGTAGCAGCTGCGGGACAATGGCTATTGCTTAATACCTAGATTAAGCAGCCATGGCGTAGTTAGTCTCGCCGATTATTGTTTGAATGACTTTTTCACAGGAGATTCATTCAACTCCCGACATGCTTACACGCAGCCTGCTCAAGCTGTCAATTCCGGTCAGCCCCGAATTGGTTCGTGTACTATTTAAACACCCGCAATATTTAAAAAATTCCTTTTTAATTAATTACAAGCAGACAAATATACGGGTTTCCTTAAACAGTTATCAGCTATCCGGCAGCAATTTTAGCTAATATATTTGAATTAATTATATACCAGGCACTTACACAAACCAGCAACTTTTAACTTTTAACCTTTAACTCCTTTACGTATCTTTGTACCGCATGGAAAATTTTGTTGTTTCGGCCCGTAAATACCGCCCTACTACCTTCGATAGTGTAGTGGGTCAGCACCATATTACTACTACCCTTAAAAACGCAATTAACAGCAACCACCTGGCGCAAGCATTTTTATTTTGCGGTCCGCGGGGTGTAGGTAAAACTACCTGTGCCCGTATTCTGGCCAAAACCATTAATTGCCAGAACCTGACCCCACAAACCGAAGCTTGTAACGAATGCGAGTCTTGCCGGAGCTTTAACAACAACGCTTCCTTTAATGTACACGAACTCGATGCGGCCTCAAACAACTCCGTAGAAGATATCCGGAATTTGGTGGAGCAGGTGCGGTATGCCCCGCAAGCTGGTAAGTACAAAATTTATATTATAGATGAGGTGCACATGCTCTCCAATTCGGCGTTTAATGCCTTTCTGAAAACGCTGGAAGAGCCACCTGCCTACGCCATTTTTATTCTGGCTACTACCGAGCGGCACAAAATAATACCTACTATTTTGTCGCGCTGCCAGATCTTTGATTTTAACCGCATCCAGATTGAGGATATGGTTAAGCACCTGCGCAATATTTCTGGTAAAGAGCAAATTCAGGCCGAAGACGACGCCTTGCATTTGATATCGCAAAAAGCCGACGGTGCGTTGCGCGATGCTTTATCAATTTTTGACCAGATGGTTACGTTTTCGGGTAATAATATTACCTACAAAGAAACCGTTGCCAACCTGCACATTCTGGATTACGATTATTATTTTAAACTTACCGATTTTTTACTTGCCCAGGATATTTCCGGCACGTTGCTTTTGTTCGACGAAATATTGAAAAACGGGTTTGATGCCCATAACTTTATAACGGGTATTGGCGAGCATTTTCGGAGTTTATTGGTGAGTAAAGACAACGTGACGGTGCAACTGCTCCAGGTATCGGATAATATTAAAAGCCGCTACGCCCAGCAAGCCAACCAAACCTCACTGTCGTTCCTGCTATCGGGCTTAAATGTGGTAAGCGCCTGCGATGCCAATTTTAAAAATAGCAAAAACCAGCGACTGCACGTAGAGCTCTGTCTCTTAAAACTGGCCCACCTAAACCAAGCTGTAAATTTTGCGAAAGACTTCTCTTTAAACGGAGACGTCAAAAAAAAAACTAGTATAAGTCCGGCTGCTGGCGAAAGCGGCGAGGTTGCCCCACCGGCCGCTGCATCAGCGGGGTTGAATACTGGTTCGAATCCCAGCGGGATCTCGCATGGAAGCAGCCAACCGGTAACCTCCCCTGCCAACGGTAATCCAGTTAAAACGCCTCCATCGGTAACGCCACCAGTTACCTCGCCTACGGCCAGTAATAACATGCCGCCGGTACCAACCGTTAATTTTCCGGCACCTACCGGCGTAGAAGAACCGCCTTTGGCTCGCTCGTCGGAACGCAATGTGCCTTTGCCCGGAAACAAAAAAATGGTAAAAATGCCGAGCCTGAAGGATATTCAGGCGCAGCTTAGTAACCCCACGGCCACTAACCGGAATACCGTAACCCCGGAAGAAGCAATGCCGAGCGGCCCTGTGACTGCAGTTAATCCAGAAGCTTTTCAGATGGCCTGGCGGGAGCTCACCCAACAGAAGAAAACCGAGGGCAAAATGTCGGAGTTTTTTATTCTGGACCGTCCGGTTGCACTAGATGATAAACTGGAAGTGCTACTGCAAGTAGAAAACCCGGTGCAGGTAAATCAATTTAATGAGTTTCGGGCCGAATTTTTAGCAGCTTTGCGTCAGCGCCTGCAAAATAATCGGCTAAATGTGCGCCTCGAAGTAAAAGAACAACACGAAGGTCGCAAGCTGTATACCTCTCAGGATAAATTTAGCTACCTCGCCGAAAAACACCCCATTTTACCCGAACTCAAAAAGCGGTTAGGCCTTGATACTGATTTTTAATTTTCTCTAAGAACTATTGATATTTTAACTTTTCAGCAATATTTATTTAAGTAAACCGCCATTTACTTTTGTTTAAATAAACCCACCGACGCTTGCCCGGCAAGCTAAATATTTTAAGGGCTGTCCGCTTTTATATTTTGCACCTTTATTTGTATCTTAAAGGGTTAATAAGTGCCTTAAAATATGTAATATTTTCGGGGCAAAACTTAACAACCTCTGGCTTTTCTTTCGTATACCGTAGCAAAGATTTTAAAGTAGCACCGCAATGGATTCTACCGAATTAAAAAATATGCTGATAGCCCGGATACGGCAGATAGACGATATAGCTTTTTTAAAAGCTATTAAAACTATAACCGACGCCAAAACAGAAAAAGCATCCCACACCAGCAGTTCCAAACGTAAGGACAGCTGGCAAACAGCTACAGCCACAACTGCCAAATCAGCCAAAGGCCACCTGCGCCTGCCCAACGAAGATTATTTTGATGAAATGGAGCAGTACCTGCAGGATTCTTAACCTGAAAATTTTTATTTGTACCTATACCTTTAAAACTTCCTTGCCTATCCGGCAGGGATTTTTTGTTTGGTGCTATTCTTGTATATTTAGAATACAATTTCACCAAACCTGACAAAATATTCGTGAAAAAAATAATTTATAGTTTAGCCTTTTTAGCGGGCTTACATCTAAGTGCCTGTAAAACTACTCCGGGCCAGCAGGCAACTACCGGCACTACGCCTAACGCCGCCCCGGAAACAAAGGAAAAAACGTATAACTATACCACCGTTCCGAATGATCCGCTTAAAGCCCGGATTTATACCCTAGACAATGGCTTAACCGTTTACCTGAGCGATTACAAAGATGCGCCGCGCATCCAAACCTATATTGCCGTACGGGCGGGCAGTAAAAACGATCCGGCTACCGCCACCGGTTTGGCGCATTATTTAGAGCACATGGTGTTTAAAGGCACTACCCGTTTAGGTGCCCGCGATTACGCAAAAGAAAAAGCCGAACTGGATAAAATCGAAAACCTGTACAATGTGTACCGCACCAAAACCGATCTGGCCGAACGCAAACGCCTGTACCACCAAATCGACAGCATATCAGGGGTAGCGGCTACTTATGCCATTGCGAACGAATACGATAAAATTGTGGGCGCGATTGGTACCAGCGGCTCCAACGCCTACACCAGCGTAGAACAAACCGTGTATACCGGCGATATTCCGGCGAACCAAATAGAAAAATGGGCCCAGGTAGAAGCCGAGCGTTTTGGCGAAATGGTGCCGCGCCTGTTCCATACTGAACTGGAAGCCGTGTACGAAGAAAAAAACCGATCTCTCGACAGCGATGGCAACAAAGTATTTGAAGCCCTTTTTGCGGGTTTATTTCCGAACCACCAGTACGGCACCCAAACCACCATTGGTACGGTAGAGCACCTGAAAAACCCTTCTATTACCGAAATCAAGAAATATTTCGAGGCGTATTATGTGCCCAATAATGTAGCCATTGCCATGAGCGGCGACCTGGATTACGACCAGACCATCCGCGTTATCGATAAATACTTCGGCACACTGGCATCTAAACCGGTACCGGCTTATAACCCGCCCGCCGAAACGCCCATTACGCAACCAGTGGTAAAAGAAGTTCTTGGGCCCAGCGCCGAAAGTATCCGGTTGGGTTTCCGGTTTCCGGGCATTAAAAGCAAAGATGCGCTGGCTTTAAAAATGATCAGTCAGATTTTAGCGAACGGCCAGGCTGGCTTAATTGATTTAAACCTGAACCAAAAACAAACGGTACTGGGGGCGTCGGCCGCCGACTACATCATGAACGATTACAGCGTGCTGTTTTTAGGCGCTACGCCCCGGCAAGGACAAACCCTGGACCAAGCCAAAGCGCTCTTGCTGGGCCAACTGGACCTGGTTAAAAAAGGCCAGTTTGCCGATTGGCTGATACCAGCTATTGTAAATAATACCCAGATTGCCGAAATGAAGGCTTTTGAAAGCAACGAATCGCGGGCCGATGCTTTTGTAAGTGCTTTTATTGCCCGCCAGGATTGGAAAGGATATTTAGCCATGCGGGATGATTTTGCCAAATTAACGAAGGCCGAAGTGGTAGCCGCCGCAAATAAATATTTAGGTGCAAATAATTACGTGGCCGTTTATAAGCGTACCGGCAAAGACCCCAATATTCAGAAAGTAGAAAAACCTACCATTACCCCGGTTTCGGTAAACCGCGAAGCCCAATCGGAGTTTTATAAAACCGTAATGGCTGGTAAAGCGCCGGAATTGCAGCCGGTTTTCCTGGATTATAAAAAAGACGTAGGCGAAACCCGTATTAAAAACAACATTCCGGTTTATTATACCCGCAACCAGGAAAACGGCTTGTTTAACCTGTATTACATTCTGGAAACCGGCACCAATAACAATCCCAAACTGGGCATGGCGGTAAACTACCTCAAATATTTAGGTACCGATAAATACAGCGCCGAAGAATTGCAACAGGAATTTTACAAATTAGGCTGTTCTTTTGATGTTTTCTCGTCGCAGGAGCAGGTGTACGTAAGCTTATCTGGCTTAGATACTAATTTTGAAAAAGGCTTGGCTTTGTTTGAATCGGTGCTGAAAAATGCCCAACCCGATAAAGCCGCTTTGCAAAATATGATAGCCGGCATTTTAAAAGAAAGGGCCAATGCCAAGTTAAACAAAGGCATTATTCATACGCAGGCCATGGTTAATTACGCCAAATACGGCCCCAAAAATCCGTTTACAAATATTATTACAGAGAAGGAACTGCAAAAAATAACGCCGCAGGAACTGGTTAGCCTGGTTAAGAGCATCCCGACTTACGAGCACCATATTTTGTATTATGGTCCGCGGGCAACCGAAAATTTAACTGCTGCCCTGAATACCGGTCACCTTGTACCCGCTACTTTAAAACCCGTACCGGCATTAAAAGTATTTCCTGAACTCGACTTTAAAGAACGCGTGGTGTATTGGGCCGACTTTAACATGGTGCAGGCCGAATTACTATTTTTGGCAAAATCTTTTAATTACAACCAGAAACTGGTGCCTACCATTACCTTGTACAACGAATATTTTGGCGGCAATATGGGCTCAATTGTGTTTCAGGAATTGCGCGAATCGAAAGCCCTCGCCTACTCGGCCAGCTCGCGCTACGCCAACGCCAGCCGGAAAGACCGGGCCAATTATATTTTGTCGTACATTGGTACGCAATCCGATAAATTACCCGAAGCCACCGCCGGTATGCAAGCTTTGTTAAACGATATGCCCCAGGCCGAAGCCAATTTCGCGAACGCCAAGGAAAGCATTATCAACAGCATTGCCACCGAACGCATCACCAAATCCGATATTTTGTTTGATTACGAACGCGCCAAACGCTTAGGGCTGGATTACGACCTCCGGAAAGATATTTACCAAACTGTAAATTCTCTAACCTTCGATGACATGAAGAAATTTCAGGAGCAGTTTGTAAAAGGCCAGAACCAAACCATTCTGGTAATCGGCTCTAAAGACCGCTTAAACTTTAAAGAACTGGCCAAATACGGCAAAGTAAAACAACTAAGCCTCAAAGAATTGTTTGGCTACTAATCGGTTTTTCTTCTAAAAGGAAAGGCTGCCCAAAAGTGGGCAGCCTTTTTTGTTGGCTATACATAAAAATTACACTTCTGCTTACGCTGGTGTTCCATTGATAACCTTTTCTGCCGGTATAATCTAGTTTTTAAAATTGGTGAAAGAATTAGAGGTAAAAGGCCAGAAAACTTGGTGGGTTTTTTATTTAAAAAAATCAATAATGAACAAATTGATTCTAAATACTTTCAATCAGAAAATTCTATAATTAAACGTCAATGTAATTAATGCGTCTGCCACCCCATGCTAGCATAGCGGCTATCTTTGCGGTTGATAAAGCGGATGTTTTCGTCTTTGCCGCCTTCGTTTGGCCAGGTATCTCCTAACCGGTAAATCATAGAACCTCATTACAAAATAAGCAAAAATAACCAGGATAATGATGCCCGGTATAATGATATAGACTAGCTCAATTGCCGACGGCTTTTCTTTGGTAAAATAGTTGCCAAAGACCCAAATAGCAGCATAATGCGACATGTAAAGCGGATAGGATATATTGCCGGAAAACCGGCAAACCTTTTGCCCTTGTGGCGACAGGCTGGAGCCAGCTCCAAGTGAAACCAACAGGGGAAAATAAAAGAGTACCACCAGTGCTTCCGTTAACCAGTTCCACTTAGACCCGGGCATGAGAAAGGCCAAAAACAACAAAATAGCCAAAACAGTAAACCCAAGCCTGTTTTTAATAATCCAATTAGAACGATAAAGAAGGAGGCCTGCTAAAAAGGAGTAAGCCACCCGGGCACCACCGTCTAAAAAATTATCTTTCGACCATCCACCCAGCAGGTTTCCGGCCCGGTAACTAACCAGGCAAATGCCTGCCGCCGCCACAATAGTTAATACGGCCAGGGAGCGGCGACCCAACTTGTAAAGAACTACAGCATAAAAAATATTAGCCACATATTCCCAAAAAAGTGACCAGGATGGCGCATTTAGCCCAAAAAGATTAAAAGCCCGGTCTCCCATCAGGGGAAGCGGAATCATAAAGAGCGAGCCAACAAACAGCAAAAGAAGTTTGCCCGCGTTGTAAGCAATGGGGGCGGCAAAGGGATCTAAAAAGTAGCCCAATAACCCCAATACAGAACCCAAAACCACTAAAGGGTGCAATCTTATCAGCCGCAACTTAAAAAACTCTTTAACACCCATTTCCCGGATGCGGTTATCATAAGCATAGCCTATCACAAAGCCGGATAAACAGAAGAAGAAATCAACCGCTAAAAAACCATGACCAATAAAGTTTTTATTTATATCCGTAAAAATCCATTCCATAAAGTGGAAAATGACCACCGCCAACGCGGCAATACCTCTTAACCCATCAAGTACCTCAAAATGCTGTTTCGTATTTAAAATTCCTGGGTTCAGGTTTTCCTTATGCATAGTGCTAAGCTAGCGTGAATAATTCAGGCGCTGCTAACGCTGGTTTTCAGCAATAGCGGCAGAAGCGCTAAATATACATAACAAATTGTATAATGGGCTTTAGTGCTTAGATGATCTGAGGAATCGCCAAAGCCGCCACTACTTATAGCCTTTACCGTTAGCGCAAATATTCGGGCTGATTTTCTTTGCTGGTCCTTGGTCGCTTTGGCATTTATTTTTAACCGGAATACTTTTGGCCAGGGTTAATCCACTCTTACAACGTTTAAGTCCATAACACTTAGGCGAATTGATTCAGGTGCCGGGTTTAATGGTAAGTTTTAAAGAGCTCTATGGCTGTTTGATTATAGTGGGTATTGGTTTATTTATTTTGTTTTTACTTTATCAATATCCTTATCTACCAACCAAAACGCTTTATTCCAAACGGAGAACTATCCGGAAAATGCTGAAAAAAAAACAGCTTAATTGAATACTAATAGTATGTTTATTGGAAGATCATTCTTTCAAAATTTTATTGAATAAAGAAACAAAGAATGCCTTTACCTTAATGACCATCAGTCCCCAGGAATTTAACCGGTTAACTGCCGGTAATACTCTTGTAGACTAGTTCGTTTGAATGAATTAGGCTAAATTCAAACAAACTCTGAAAAATCCTGGAGGCGCTAAACGGTTAGTATAATTTTTTTTCGCAGGTCGGCACAAAGCTCAGACCCTGAGCGCACCCCGGAATCCCCGGGCACCATAGTAAGACTCTGCCCCGTTATGATATACGAAAACATGGCCGTAGCGGAAATCAGCAAAAAGAGCGCCGCCTAGTTCCCGAATATCGGCCGGTGTTTTTATCCAACTCGAGGTTTTGTTATCGAATTTTCCGAGTTGCTGCAGTTCGCGGTATTGCACTTCCGTTAAAATTTCAATGCCCATGTCAGCGGCCATAGCCATAGCGCTATCTTTAGGTTTATGTTCTTTCCTGGCTGCCAGCGCTTCATCGTCGTAGCAAATGCTTCGGCGACCCTTGGGGCTTTCCGGCGAACAATCATAAAAAAGATATTCGCCCGTATATGCATCATACCCCACCACATCCGGTTCACCGCCGGTAATTTCCATTTCTTGAAGCGACCACAGTTTCTCGGGATTTGCTTCCAGCTTTGCTTGTACTTTAGCCCATTCCAGACCTTGGTGGCGGCTTTTGTTTTTCTCAAAACGGATTTTTAATAGGCTAAGTAGTTCTTCTTGTTGCTCCGGCGGCAGTCTCTTTTTATGGCTCATGTTGTTTATCCTTTTAAATAACGGCTGTTAAATAGCTGTGCCAAGTTATAAATTGATAGATTTTTTTTCAAAAGCTCAAAACTATTATTTCAAACACATCAGTCAATTTTATATTACCACAAAAAGATTTATTTTATTCATTCCTGGATATGCGGCAATAAACCTAGCTGAGTACTTACGCAATAGTTAGCAGGTGTTTCAAACCAGAGACTGAAACAAAGATTAATAAAAGCAAGATAGCTCTGATTATAACTAAGCCGCTTTGGAAGAAAAACCAGCCGCCATTAAAGCAGGGTTAGAACCTGTTCTTTTATTGTTTATAGAAAAACTGATTAGGCCGGCAGCAAATAATATTGCGCCGCCCAAGAAGGGAAAACCGGCACCAACCAAATCTTCCAGAACAGGAGAAAATAAATAAGGTAAGCAGTAAAGCATCCCCAAGCCTCCTGCAACCATTGAAAAACAAGAAGTTATTAAAGCTAATTTTTTCATCTTCGTCTGCATTACTAGCTGTATGTCTTTTGTTCCGAGTACTCTTTTTCTTAAATCGGTTGTGTAGTACTTTGAATATTGGTCAATTTGCCAGTGCTTTATAGGTTGTGAAGCTAACCCACTTTTAAAATCTTTATAAAAAGTGCGCCATTTATGAGGAAGCAGTAAAAATCCGTAAAAGAAAATGGCAAGACTTGGAATTAAAATATTGCCGTTGCCAATCATAAAAGCTTGCATTCTAATTTCATCAACCGATTTCATTTTATAATCCAGCAGAACGTGTTTAAGGTCGTGGGATTCGTAGCCAGGCACAAGTCTAAGCTTGTTTCTTAGCAAGCATTCAGCAATATCCTTTCCTAAGGTTCCTTTTTCTAATTCATTAAGCTTATCTACTTTCTGCTGATATTTTTTAATATTACTAAATCGCTCTATTAACCAGACCGACAAATGAAAAGAGAGGGTAATTATCAGGTAGGGCAGGCTGAATATTTTCTTCATTTCTTTTATATATTAGTGCCAATAGCTGGAGCAAAAAAATCTTTTTATGCTTTTTAGTTGCTGTTTATTGTAAGTTAACCAGTTTAGCAATATATCTAAAAAGAAGTAAACGAGAAAGAAGTAAACGGGCATTGTGCGGTGTTATCAGCGCCCATTTATTATTTGCCTGCCTCTAAAAATACCAGGGCGAATCTGTTGCTTAACCTCTTTCTAAAACACTAAATATTCATCCGGCTTACTCTTAACAATTATGGCCTAAACTGCCACTTAATATTTCTGCCAAATTATAGTAAGCTTGGCTCCCGACATGGCCCTTCTGGAATGTTCTTTTTTAGCTATTTTTTTATAAATTAAATAGTTTTAATGGTTGTAAAAGCAGTATTATGGGCTGCCAATAAAAATTTTATTAATATTTTGGTAATTTTATTTAAAAATTATTAATTATTTAACCATCTGAATTTCAACGATTTAAATTAAAAAATAAGCAGCCAGTATATTGTTTAGAGGCGGTTTTTAAGGTTAGGTAAAAAGCACAGCTTGACTAAATCATTCTACTGCTGTAGCTTTACGTTCCTGATGGTTAAGGCATTTCTAAAATATCTTCTGCTTTTTTGTATTCTCCTGTTAAGCGGACGTACGCAAGCGTTTGCCCAAACCCATCAGGAGCGTACCCAAAACGCCGCCATCCAACACCTTAAAGCATCAACCAATGCTGAGGTGAGCGCTTTGCCAGCCCACGCCAATTATGCGCCTAAAGCCTACTTATCCGGTACCAAAAAGGAAACTTTAAGGTTAGATTTAACGGAAGGCGAGCTCACCGAAATTGAATTTTCTGCCTTAAAAAAATACACCGCCAGCAGTAATTTTTTAACGGCTATTTTTTACGCCCAAATACTTGCCTACTTTTTGGGTTACTTTAAGCGATTTTTAGCTTTTAGTAAGCATTTTTCTTATTCCTCTTCTTACCGCTGGTTTCTTTTATTCCGGGTATTCCGGATTTGATTTAAATTTCTCTTCGGGCAATTTAATTTTGCCTACTCCCCCATTCATTCATTTTTTAGTATCGTGTTCATAAGCTAAAGCTACATGCACACGCAAGTGTATTGTCTTACACATCCTTTCCATATTTAAATAAGCAAAATTATCATGAAGAGAATTCTCATGGTTATGGGCTTGTGTGCTGTATTGTGCCATACAAGCTGTAAATCCCATAAAGCAGAAAAAGAAGCGGAAACCCAATTCCTGGTTACCAGTCCGCTTAAAAAAGACACCTTAATCACCAAAGAATACGTCAGTCAAATTCACGCCATTAGCCATATCGAAATTAGAGCCTTAGAAAAAGGCTATTTAGAGAAAATTTTTGTCGACGAAGGGCAGTCGGTAAAAAAAGGACAAATGATGTTCCAGATTATGCCGGTTATGTACCAGGCCGAACTGCAAAAAGCCCAGGCCGAAGCCAGTTTCGCGCAAATTGAGTACCAAAACACCAAAACCCTGGCATCCAGCAATGTAGTATCGCCAAACGAACTGGCCATGGCCAAAGCCAAGTTAAACAAAGCCAATGCTGAAGTTTCCTTAGCAAAAGTACATTTAGGATTCACCCAAATAAAAGCGCCTTTTAACGGCATCATGGATCACTTTCAGGTGCGTTTGGGTAGTTTGGTTGATGAAGGCGATTTGCTGACGACCTTATCCGACAACAGCCAGATGTGGGTGTATTTTAACGTGCCGGAAGCCGAATACCTGGACTATAAAACTAGCCTGAAAAACGAGAATCAAACCAAAGTAAAGCTCGAAATGGCGAACCAGCAAATATTTGAATACCCCGGCAAGGTAGAAACCATTGAAGCCGACTTTAACAACGAAACCGGAAATATTGCCTTCCGGGCTGTGTTCCCGAACCCCAAAGGCTTGTTACGCCACGGCGAAACCGGCAATATTTTAATGGAAGTACCGATGCACAATGCCTTGCTTATTCCGCAAAAAGCCACCTTTGAAGTGCTGGATAAAAAATACGTGTACGTGGTAGATAAAGACAATGTAATCCGGTCCCGGGAAATAACCGTAGCCGCCGAGTTGCCCCACATTTTTGTGGTGCAGAAAGGTTTGGCAGCAACGGATAGAATTTTGCTGGAAGGCTTACGCCTGGTGCGGGAAAACGAGAAAATCCACGCCAAGTTTGTAGAGCCGAAGACCGCCATGTCGCAGTTGAGTTTATATGCAGAGTAGTAGAAGAGTAAAGAAGAGCAGACATGTTTAGCAAGTTCATAAGAAGACCGGTTTTCGCGATTGTAATATCGGTCATGATTGTTTTTGTGGGAATGTTGGCAATAAAAAAACTGCCGATTTCGCAGTTTCCGGATATTGCTCCCACCACCGTTAATATTTTTATTGCCTACCCCGGTTCCAGCGCCGACGTGCTGGTAAAATCTACCTTAATTACGCTGGAACAAGCCATTAACGGCGTGGAAGGGATGCGGTACATTGCCACCGATGCCACCAGTGCCGGCGAAGCTACCTTGCGCATTATTTTTGAACCCGGCACCGACCCCAACGATGCCGTGGTACGGGTAAAAACGCGGGTAGACCAGGTAATGCCCTTGTTGCCCGAATTGGTACAACGCGAAGGAGTGGTAATTACCCCGGTGCAGCCCAGTATGCTGATGTACGTGAACCTTTACTCCAAGAGCGAGAGCATGGACGAAAAATTCCTGTTCAACTACGCTACGGTAAAGATGATTCCGGAAATACAGCGGATTAAAGGGGTGGCCCGGGCGCAAATATTAGGTAGCCGCCGCTACGCTATGCGCGTTTGGCTAAACCCCGACCGGATGCGGGCCTATAATATTTCGGTAGAAGAAGTAATGCAAGCCTTAGCCGAACAAAGCATTATTGGCCGACCCGGCCGGATTGGCCAAAGCTCCGGTATTGCCGCACAATCGTTGGAATACGTGCTGACCTATAAAGGCCGCTACAACAAACCCGAAGAGTACGAAAGCATTATTATCCGGGCCAACGCCGCCGGCGAAAGTGTTCACCTGAAAGATATTGCGCACGTGGAACTGGGTAGTGAATTCTTCGATATTTACTCGAACCTCGACGGGCATCCATCGGCTGCTATTGTACTAAAGCAAAACTACGGCAGTAACGCCAGCGATGTAATCTCGGATGTAAAAGCCAAGCTGGTTAACATGAAAGAAACTTTCCCGCCGGGCATGGATTATAAAATCAGCTACGACGTATCGCAGTTCCTGGATGCTTCTATCGAGCAGGTTATTCATACGCTGCGCGATGCCTTTATTCTGGTGGCCATTGTGGTATTTATTTTCCTCGGCGATTGGCGCTCTACTTTAATCCCGATTCTGGCGGTGCCCGTTTCGTTAATCGGGGCGTTTTTCGTGATTCAGTTTTTTGGCCTCTCTATAAACCTGGTTACCCTGTTTGCTTTGGTGCTCGCGATTGGGATTGTGGTGGATGATGCGATTGTGGTGGTAGAAGCCGTGCACGCCAAATTTGAAGAAGAACCGCATTTATCGCCGTACAGCGCGGTAAAAAAAGTACTCGGCGAAATCAGCGGTGCGATTATCGCGATTACCGCGGTTATGGTTTCGGTGTTTTTGCCCATATCGTTTATGTCGGGACCAGTGGGTACGTTTTACCGCCAGTTCTCCATTACCATGGCCAGCTCCATTGTAATCTCGGCCTTAATTGCGCTTACACTTACCCCGGTACTGTGTGCCATGCTCTTGAAAAATCATCATGGCCACCCCAAAAAGAAAAATATCTTAACCAAAGGGCTCGATAGCTTTAACCGTGGCTTTGATAAACTGACTGGCAAATACGTGGGCTTGCTCAAATCGATTGTGAGCCGCCGCTGGCTAACTTTTGGCGTATTGCTGGCCTTTGGAGCGGGTATTTTCTTTGAAAACCAAATATTGCCCGCCGGCTTTATCCCGAACGAAGACCAAAGTACCATTTACGCCATTATTCAAACGCCGCCGGGCTCTACTTTAGAGAAAACGAACCAGGTGTCGCAACGGCTGCAAAAAGTCTGCGAAGAAATTGACGGCGTAGAATCGGTATCATCGCTGGCTGGGTACGAGATTATGACTGAAGGCCGGGGCTCCAATGCCGGTACTTGTTTAATTAACTTAAAACCGTGGTCGCAGCGGAAGCATAACGTGAAGGAGATTATGGAAGAGTTGGAACACGAATCGAAAGGTTTGGGCGCCGTTATTGAATTCTTCGAGCCGCCGGCTATTCCGGGCTTTGGTTCGTCGGGCGGTTTCTCGATGCGCTTACTCGATAAAAACGGCGATACCGACTACCACGAGTTTGATAAAATAAACCAGGAGTTTATGGATAATTTGCGCAAGCGGCCCGAGTTATCTGGTTTGTTTACCTTCTTCGCGGCCAATTACCCGCAGTACGAACTGGAGATTGACAATAATTTGGCCATGCAAAAAGGGGTGTCGATTGGCAAAGCCATGGATAACCTGAATATTTTAATTGGTAGCACTTACGAGCAAGGGTTTATTAAATTTAACCAGTTCTTTAAAGTGTACGTGCAGTCTGACCCGAAATACCGGCGGTTGCCATCCGATTTGTTAAAGCTGTACGTGAAAAACGATGCCGGCGAAATGGTGCCGTACTCGTCGTTTATGAAGCTGAAAAAATCGCAGGGCCCGAATGAGATTACCCGGTTTAACCTGTACAACTCGGCGGCTATTCAAGGCTTGCCGGCCAAAGGCTATACCACCGCCGATGCCATTAAAGCCATTCAGGAAGTATCGGCCAAAACCTTACCCAAAGGCTACGATATTGCCTGGGAAGGGCTTTCTTACGACGAATCGATTCGGGGTAACGAATCTTTGTATGTATTCATTATTGTATTGGTGTTCGTGTACTTTGTGTTGGCGGCCCAGTACGAAAGCTTTATTATTCCGTTGGCGGTGGTATTATCGCTGCCGGTGGGAGTATTTGGCTCGTTTTTGCTCTTGCAGTTAATGGGCCTGGAAAACAACATTTACGCGCAGATTGGCTTGATTATGCTCGTCGGGTTGCTGGGTAAAAACGCCGTACTGATTGTGGAGTTTGCCGTACTGAAGCGCCACGAAGGCTCCTCCATTTTTGATGCAGCCATAGAAGGCGCCAAAGTACGTTTCCGCCCCATTTTAATGACGTCGTTTGCTTTTATTGCTGGCCTAATTCCGTTAATTATTGCCTCCGGCGCCGGTGCCATTGGTAACCGCACCATTGGCGCTTCGGCCATGGGCGGCATGTTATTCGGGACTATTTTCGGGGTAATTATTGTGCCGGGCCTGTACTTTATTTTCGGTAGTCTGGCCGATGGCCGACACCTGATTAAAGACGAAGAAGAAACGACCTTAACCGAAGATTACGTGCATACCATCGACCATTTCCCTCAACCTTTAGAAGCCCCAACCAATGTTTAAGAATAAAATAGTTAAATGGGTGGGAATGGCATGTATTTCCCTCTCCTACACGGCCTGCAGCGTACCCGCGTTGGTGCAACGCACCGAGAATAAAAATGTACCGGCGCGTTATACCAACGCGCCAGATACGACCAATACGGCCCAGGTAAACTGGAAAACCTTTTTCACCGACCCGAACCTGAATGCCTTAATTGATTTGGCCCTGCTGAACAACCAGGAGCTAAATATTACAATGCAGGAAATTCAGATTGCCCAAAATGAGGTAAGAGCCCGGAAAGGGGAATATTTACCTTTTGTGGGTATAAGAGGCGGAGCCGGGGTAGAGAAAATACCGCGGTATACCAACATTGGGGCCCTGGAAGCTACCACCGATATTAAACCGGGCAAAGAAATGCCCGAGCCTTTAACCGATTTTATGGGCGGTGCTTTTGCGACCTGGGAATTAGATATCTGGCACAAGTTGCGCAATGCCCGCAAAGCGGCGGTAAACCGCTACCTGGCGAGCGTAGAAGGCCGAAATTTTATGCAAACCAACCTAATTGCAGAACTTGCAAATGCTTATTTTGAGTTATTGGCCCTGGATAACCAGTTAGCCATTGTGCGGCAAAATATTGAGCTGCAAACTAACGCTTTGCAAATTGTAAAGTTGCAAAAAGATGCAGCCCGGACGACCGAGCTGGCCGTGCGCCGGTTTCAGGCCCAGGTACTCAATACGCAAAGTTTGCAGTACGATATTCAACAGCAGATTACCGAAACCGAAAACGAAATTAACTTTTTGGTCGGCCGGTTTCCGCAGCCGGTACAACGCAGCACGCAGGCCTTTGAAACCTTGGTGCCGCAAACGGTGCAGGCTGGTATTCCGGCGCAGTTGTTAAGTAACCGCCCCGATATTAAGCAGGCAGAGCTAAACTTAGCAGCAGCGAAACTGGATGTGCAGGTAGCGCGGGCGCGGTTTTACCCCTCGTTGGGTATTTCGGCGGGCCTGGGTTTGCAAGCCTTTAACCCGACTTATTTAATAAAACCCGAATCGTTTTTGCTGTCGCTGGCCGGCGATGTAACCGCGCCGTTGGTGAATAAAAACGCTATTAAAGCCTTGTACTACACCGCCAATGCGCAACAAATACAGGCGGTTTACAACTACGAGCGCACCCTGTTAAACGCGCACATTGAGGTGGTAAACCAGTTGGCCAAAATAGATAACCTGGAAAGAAGCTATACTTTTAAATCGCAGGAAGTAGCGGCGCTCACCCAGTCTATTGATATTTCGAACAACCTTTTCCGCTCGGCGCGCGCCGACTACATGGAAGTATTATTAACCCAACGCGATGCCCTGGAAAGCCGCTTTGATTTAATTGAAACCAAAATGCAGCAAATGCACGCCATGGTTAATATTTACCGGGCCTTAGGCGGCGGCTGGAAGTAAGGTTAAGTTAATTTTAAAATGGAAAAGCCATTCTGCCGGAAGGTGGAATGGCTTTTTAGATTGGTGTTCTTTAGAGGCTTTTTAATAAAAAGCACAAGGTAATTTGTGAGGATTGATATTGTATATAATGCATAGGCCAGCATTAGTAAATCAATTAGCACTTAATTTTTTATTCAATAACCATAACACCGCATTACAATAAGGCTGAAATTTCCCATCGGCATTTCTAGTACCGAACTTTGTTATTTGGCTTTCTATAATCCCTTTATTGTACCCTAACTTTTTTAAAGCAATCGCGACGGCTTCCAACGCGGACTTTCGATTTGCTATTAAAACTGTGTTATTGAGGTTCAAAGTTTCCTCTATATCATTTTTGTATTCCGCAGGATAGGTTAAGTAGCCATTCAGTTTGTAGCCAATAATTGCCTCACAGTTATTCTTTGGATCAGCAGGATGAATAGTTAATTCTGTATTTTGTTTTTTTGTATCACAATGCTTATCGGAACAAAAATCCCCTTTACAAGCTGCAAGAAGATTCTTATAATCCATTTTTAAACCTGGATATATACTACGAGGTTTATAGTGTTCCACTTTCATATTATCATCTTTTATTCCATTCATACAATAACAACAGATATATCCCTGTTCTTGAAGTAATGCCACTTTTAATTCTGGAATGGCGTCAAAGTCAACCCCAGGTGTCTTACAATAAGTTTTCCATGCTGCTGGCTCTTTTCCTTTTTTAATAAATTTCATGGGTTATTCACCATTAAAAAATGCTAACATAGTTTCAGCTTTGGTTAATTCAGGATCGTCTTTGTATTTTCCTTTCAGTTCTTCCAGCTTCTTAATTGCTTTATCAAAATTTTCACTATCGATTAATTCAAACAATACATCAAATTCTTCCTGAACCTCCGGTACACGTTCATCCCCGCCCATAATTGAAGATAGATTAAATCCATATTCTCGCCCATAGTATCCTTTCTCAATTAAGAATGCACTTCCTTTTTTCATTATGAACAAATCCCCTTTAGAGAGATTTGAAAGCATAATAGTAGAGTGAGAAGCAATTATGAATTGAGGAGGTGGTACAGCTAAATCTTCATACAAACTTATAATTTCATAGACTCCTTTAATGAAATTACTCTGCCATTGAGGGTGCAAATATGTGTCGGGTTCATCAAAGAGTAGGAGTGTATTATCCTCAATTAACAATTCATTTATTGCTTTTATAGTTATTAATTGTTGCTGTCCTTCACTGAGGTCATGATGAGATATAGATTTTTTTCCAAGATCCATGAAGATATTAATACCTCCTAGCATATCTGACGCAGAAAGCAAATGTAATAAGTAGAATAATTTCTTTTCTTCTCCATAAAATTCTCTTAATGTATACCAGTCCTTTGTATGGAAACTGAACAAGATGTGCTCCTCATCTAAATAGTTTTCAGTCTCCTCATAAGCAAACCTCCTTACTACATCTAAGAAGATTCTTAATAATCCTTTGGCTCCCCAAAATTCATTAGCTCCTATACCAGACTTCCATTGCCTCTTTTTAATAACTAAGGATAATGGATTTATGCTTGGTTTAGTTATTAGGAGTTCTTCAGCAAAAAAGCGATCTACTCTATCGTTAAATTCAAAAGCATATAGTGAAGCTAATAAGATTTCAAAATGATGCTTTTCAATGTACATTAGGGGAAGTGACCCAATCTTTGAATAAAGTTCGTCTGAAGATATAGTTATATCTGAATCTGATTTCACCTCTAGTAGTCTCTCTTTGTAAATCTTTTCATGTTCACTACATATAAACTCCATCGATTCGAACCATCCTGCATAATAAATTATTAAGTTGGTTGGCAATAGCTTCTCAATAGAATAGCGTTTAATTAATTCATCAAGGCTGTAAGTATTATTGTCCGTTTCTATTGACCAAAATTTTCTATTTTGCCTGCTCCCTTTTAATTGAACTACTATGTAATCAGTAGATGTCTCGTTGAAAGTACTGGACTCAGAAAGTATCTTTTCTAATCTTAACTCATAGGAAATTTCAAACTCAAATGGTGGTATTTCTTGTTTTTCCTCAACAAATGTTAGATGTGCCGAACGAAAAATCCAAGCAATAGCCTCTAATAGCGTTGATTTTCCAGAACCGTTTTTTCCAATGAAAAGAGAAACGGATTCATTAAAGTCAATAGTAAAGTCTTTTAGCGACTTGAATTCCTTAATAAGTAAATGGTGTATTCTCATAATGTGAGATATCAGACTAATCTATGTTAAAAATTGCGGACTCGAATTCGGCTATAGCCATTTTTTTTAAATTTTGGGACTCTGAAATTTTGAAATCAATTTTATTTTTATAATCATTAATTTTTTTTACGATATCATACTGTATTTTCTTGTCAGGATTTGGAAATAAGAGAGATTTAAAAGTTTCTTCATTTATTCGAGGCATTCTAGTCCCGCTCATTTCTTTTTGAATTTGCTTTTGAATGATTACTGAACTTAGAATGATCTTATAGTATTCTGTATCAATATTATCCAAACAGTTAAACACAAAAAACTCAGAAGAACAAATAATATTTTCTTCTGTTCGGTCATTAAACCAATATTTATTCAAATACGGTCTAAGTTTACCATAGATTAAGTAATTCTTTGGTACTCTAATAGTTTGGCTTTTTATTTCATTACCTTTGACAATTGGCATATCACGTAGTTTTCCTGAGCCCTTTTCAATATGCTCCATTCCAATGTAGAGGAACTCATTTTCAGGTATATGAGCAGTATTGATCCTTAATGATTCGCCTTCTTTCTTAAGAAACTCATTAATTAATTTTCTATTTTCAATTAATTCATATTTTGATATAAGACTTTCACCTCCAAATAGAAATAATGTATCCCATCTCGATAGTTCACTAAAATTGACTAATGAAAGTTTATTTAGTTTTTTAGTTTTTGATTTAAACTGAATTCCTAATCTATCATTAATAAATTGTTTTGCTTCATTTTGATAATTTATGGCTTCCACTTCTAAATTTTGAGCACGAGTAATTTTATTAAAGTAATTATTTACTAATGTTGCTTGAAATCCTTTTTCAGGTACTGGTATTCTAAAGCCTAAAAACGCTTTCTCATCTACTCTTTGACGACCTGTTGTACCTGAGCTAGCTCTTTGACATAATTCAGCAAAATTTTTTGTGCCTGTAATCAAATTAAAGAAATCAGGAATAATTTTTTCAGTATTAATATTATAGCTTATAAAATCTTGGCTAGTAATTGCCCCATCAAGCTCGACAGGTACTATACCAAAAGCACCATTACGAGCATCAATTTTACTCATAATAAACTGTCCTTTTGAGACCCGAAACTGGGTTTTAGTTCTGATATTTTTACCCAATATCAATTCGCCGCCTCGCTGCACTACACCTTTCCCATGAAGCTTGATTGTTACCTGCTTATAAGCCTTATCATTTTGGAGGATTTCTTTTTCCCGATTTTTGATAATTAAATCGCCAATTGCTTGCAACTTAAGGCCTTCTTTATACATTACATCATTATTCAGGATAGCACCAGCACTCCAGCCAGATAGCATCTTAAAGCGAACTTCATTAAGGTATTTAAACGATGAATTAGTTTGCATATATACCGTAAAATATTTCAGGATCATTTACTGTCATTCCATCAATCAATTGAAGGCGGGAAATATTACCGTCTTCATCTACCGGATATTGTACCTCTTTTCTAGGTTCTGCCCATAAATTGGCTTCTTTTCTGTAAGCTCTAAATTCAATAGCTACTTCTTCCAATTCGTTTTCGCAAGGAGCTCCTGTGCTTGAGATACCAGCTTTTTCAACTTCTATAACAGGGATAGGATAATCGAAACGTTCTTTTACTACTGCCTTGATTTCAGCATTAATCAAATCTTCTAGCTGTTCAATATCCGCCAAATAATTTTTCTTCAAAGCTCTAAGCTCCTTCATGAGTCCGCTTTCTTTAAGCTCCTTTTCTACTTTTTTGAAGGTTGCTTTCAGCTTATCCTGTTTTGGCTGGTGGTTTTCCCTAATTTCCTTTGTTGCCTCCGTTACAATCTTTTCATAAATTGCCTCATCATCTAAGCTGAACTTTTTTAGAAACAGTAAACTTGGCTTTACTGTAGCACCGGAAGCAATGAATACATCTTGAGGTATTGAAGTAATATTGATAAGTTTAGCCTTTCCTTCAATATATTCACGAATCTTCTGTAAAGCACTATTGTTTAATACCCCTTCAGGCAATACAATTCCCATTCTGCCTCCTGGTTTTAAAAGGTTGAGGCATCTTTCTAGGAATAAAACTTCTGTTAATCCGCTCCATGCGCCTACATCAAAGATGTCTAATAAGGCCTTACCGCGACTTTTTCCGTGTCCATTGTCATAATTTGCCCAATCCTGAAGCTGCCTAACTACTTTTTGTCTGTAATTACTTCCGTAACGCTTTTCGTAGAACTTTATCTTTTCTTCGGTGGGAATGTCAGAAGGAATGACTTTTAAAGTTTTGTCGACCCTGGAGCCAAAAGGCGGATTGGTAAGGATTACATCAAAGCGTCCATCAAATATGCCATTAACATTCAGTAATCCATCATGATGATGTACCCCACCGTGGCCATCACCATGCATGATCATATTCATTTTGGCGGTTCTAGCCATTCTTGGATTGGCATCAGTTCCAAAAATACAATTGTGAGATAAGTGATAAAGCCTTCCTTTATTATTTTTAAGATTGAACTCTTCAAATAATTTTAACTTTAGATTATTTACCTTCTTCTCAATTTC
Organism: Adhaeribacter sp.; assembly: GCF_057359045.1. Taxonomy (NCBI): domain Bacteria; kingdom Pseudomonadati; phylum Bacteroidota; class Cytophagia; order Cytophagales; family Hymenobacteraceae; genus Adhaeribacter; species Adhaeribacter sp. The sequence continues at coordinate 14,583 of NZ_JBMQUD010000008.1, read as the reverse complement.
TTCCTTTTTGATTTCAGATAGCTTTTCGAAGCTTTTTCCAAAGTGAGAATTCTCAATGCTTTTAATTTTACCATGAATATCTTCCTCTATTTGATTTCTTATATAATCGAAAGATTTTATTAAAAATCCGCCACTTCCACAACAGGGATCACAAACTAATTCCCCTTCTTTAGGCTCAAGCACATCCACCATATAATTTACAATAGTTCTTGGTGTAAAAAATTGCCCTAATTCTCCCCGAAATGTTTTTCCTAGAAATTCTTCAAAAGCAATCCCTTTAATATCATCAGATGTATTTGATAAATTGAATGCTTCTAATTCTTCCACAATCATTTCGAAACTTCTTTGCCTTATTCTTATTCTATCAAGGTCTTCAAAAAGTTCATCATTTTTAAACTCTTCTTTTGTTTTATCAAATAAGAACTGCATATATTCTTTATTAAATAAAGAGGAACCCGAGGCTTTCAGAGAAGGTCTAATATTATCTTCATAATATTTTTCTTCTGCTTTGAACTTTTCTTTTGAAAATATTAACTCATGATCAGATTTGCGTTCATACATTATTTTCATGAACAAAATTTTACTAATCTCATCAAATGCAGCCTCGGGAGACAGCTTATCGTTGTTTCGTATTATATTATGACACTTTGATAATAATGTTGTAAACTGGTCTCTTGTAAATGTCTTTGATTCAGAAATGAATTTCTTTATTTTAACTTCCTCAGTAATTAAGTCAGCCTTAGGAATGTCCTGCAATCTTTCTAATTTCCTGCTTACTAGATCTTCCTTTATATAAAAAATTTTAGTCTCTTTGAGATTTGTTGCTATGAAGAAATCTGCCTTAACACTTGAAGCAAAATTATATCCAATAAGGTAATCCTGCTCATTAATAGTAATATGCTCTGCCTTACATTGGGCGGCAATAATTATTGATGGAATTTTATTTCTTTTTTTTTCTTCTTTATTCTTCCATATTCCTATATCAGCCCTATATCTATTTTTAATTACAACATCTTGTCCCAGTTGTTCCAGATCATATCCATAATGATTAACCAGCCTAAGAATAAACTGCTGCTTCAATTTTTCTTCTGAAGTTGCAAGAATCCATTTACCTAATATAGGAGCATAGATTTTGTCTTCTTTTAATTGAATTTCCATTCTTATGATTTGAAGTTCTTTTTTAATTCGTTTTCTGCATGCTTTAGAGCTGCCAGTGCAATAGATTCATCTCCAACATTTTCAATTATTTTATCAGATAGCCAAATGGTTAATAACTCTTCCTCATCAGCGTCCAATAGTTGTGATAGGGTAATTACTTGATCTCTCTTTGCCTTTCTTTCTCCTCTTTCTATTTTACTATACATTGGAGTGTCAATTTCTAAACTTGCAGCTAATTGTCGCTGTAAAAGCTCTTTTCGTTCTCTCAATTGCCTAATCTTTTCACCAAAATGCATAATCTACTATTTTATGACTTGTCAATATTTGACAAATATAAGAGATTTAGTAGATTAAAACATTTTAGGTAAGGAGGTTTAATGAATAATTTATTAGGAAAGAGAGTTGAATGTACTAAATATATGGCAAGTTTTCTCTGGAGTGGTCTTTCCCCGATTCCAGCCAGAACTTTATCGGGCACGGTTTCTTAGCCGTCGATTTCTTTTTCTGCTTGTCGGGCTTTGTAATTGCCTATGCCTACAACGGCGCCTGGGGCAAATGGGCGTGGGGGCGTTCTTTGGCCCTTGCCGTGTGTTTTCACCGGCAAGAAGACTGGCCAATGCTAAAAGATTGGCGGTGAAAACACCACCAATGGCAGAATGGCTTAATTTTTAGTTTTAATAGGTGGGTTTCGTAAAATGGTATCGGGGTTTTACGCCAATCAGGAGATTGGTTTTCCGGAAGAATCCGTAGTGCGCTGCGCTAACTCTTCGCATAACTTAAAAATTCCTCCTTATAAATTTTATTGGAATAGAATTTGCTCTGAAAAGACAATAAACTTTTTCTATTGCTTACAGTTCATTATCCATTTTAATAACATCGAAGCTGTTTAGTATTTATGTTTCGAGCTGGCTCTGGTGCAATTGGTGGTGTTATCACCTCCAATTCAAAAGCTTCTGCCAGACTACTTGCTGGTGAAAACACCCAGCAAGGGCAGCGGTTTATTTTAATTTTTTAATGCTAAACAGCTTCATCAATTAGATTCATTAAATTATGTTATGAGAAACCTTTTACTCTTAATTATTTCTTTTCTGGTTCAATCCTGTATAGCGCCGCTGCTTTTACTGCCCGTGTTGTTAGAGCCCTCTGTAGAATATCAAGTATCCAGTATTAAAGATCCAACAATTGATATAGGAACAGTAGAATCTGCAAACTTTGCCGTTAGGCCTGATTCTATGCAAAGTGATAAATTGGTAGAAAAAAATCTATTAGAATTTATTAAAATTGAATTATTAAAAAAAGGTTGGAAAGAAACTACTATTCAAAATGCTGATTATGTTTTTGAAGTTAAATTTGACATGAAGTCTGCCCAAAGAACAAAAAGCGGGTCAACAACTGATATGGTTTGGAATCATGAGGCAGGGAAATTTGACCCACAACAAAGAGCTTATTTAAATTCAGAAACCAATTTTATAAGTCAGGTTACTATTAATGCTTATGCTTCGCATTCTAAAACTGTTCCAATTTGGTCTTCTAATTGCATAAGTGAGGGCTATAAAAATAATATTCTTTATCCTTCAAAATATATGGTGCCCTTTGCTATTTCTGTATTCCCCAATGAAGGTAATTGGGATAGAAGAGAAAAGATTGAAAATTAATACTAAAAAAAGAACTTGTTTAGTGTTTTATAAAATAGAAGGAACCGTTGCCAATGGTGGTGTTGTCACCGCCAATCTTTTAGCGTTTGCCCGACTACTTGCCGGTGAAAACACGCGGCAAGGGCAAAAGCTAATACCTTTTCCAAAACACTAAACAACTTCAAAGATTAAAATAATAATTTACAAGCCATAGGTATCCTCATTTAAACTCCAAATAATTCCTGGCTTAAAGTTTATACTTCAAATAATATTACCTTCATTTGATTTTAAGTCTTATCAGTAATATTTTACTGCTTCATTTACTTTCATATAAAGCTCATTTATTGCTTTAAGTGCTTTAATTAATGAGCTAGTCTTGTTTAACTCCTTTATTTTTTCTTGGAGACGTTGTGGCTGCATTTTTAAATTAATCCGGGTAAACAAATCCTGACCAAAATGACCGGTCAGGAAACAGGATCTGCCTGGGCCAGGGTGGGATAATCGGTATAACCGGCCGCCCCAGGGCTATATAGCTTATCGTACTGCACTTCATTCAGCGGTGCATTTTTTTCGATGCGTTCCACCAGGTCCGGATTGGCCAGAAATGCTCTGCCAAAAGCTACCAAATCAGCCAAGCCGGCGTGTAAAGCTTCTTCGGCCGTTTCGGCCGTAAGTCCATTGCATAGAATAAGGGTGCCGGCAAAATTTGCCCGCATGGCCGTCAGGGTCTGGGGTGGGATGGGCGCATTCACGCCAATGTGAATATACCGGATACCGATTTCGTTTAGCCTTTGGGCGAGTAAAACATAGGTTTTATGTACGTCTGCTTCCTCGTAAGCTGCCAGGTCGCCTAATGAAGAAAACGGCGAAAAGCGAATGCCTACTTTTTCTTTTCCAATAGCATCGGCTACGGCCTGCACCGCTTCCATTGTAAACCGGATCCGGTTTTCTACGGAGCCGCCGTATGCGTCTGTGCGGTTGTTGACATTGGGGTTAAGAAATTGCTCGAGCAGGTACCCATTGGCCCCGTGCAGTTCTACCCCATCAAAGCCGGCTACTACTGCATTTTGGGCAGCCGTAACAAAGCCCGCCATTACCTTTTTAATACCGTCTTCCGATAACCTTACGGGTTTAGAGTGGGGCTGCATGCCATTGGCCGTGAAAATTTCTCCTGCCGCCGGCATGTCCGATGCGCCGACTAAGGCTGTTGTGCCTTCGGGCAGGTTACTATTATGGCCAATTCGGCCGGTGTGCATTAATTGCAGAAATATTTTGCTGCCGGCCTGGTGTACCCGGTTAGTAGTTAGCTGCCAGCCCATTACCTGGCTTTGGTTAAAAATTCCGGGAATATTTGAATATCCCAGCGCTTCGGGAGTGGGCGCGGTCCCTTCGGTAATAATGAGCCCGGCCCCGCTACGCTGCGCATAATATTCGGCCATTAATCTGTTCGGCTGATTACCAACAGCACGGCTTCTTGTCATGGGAGCCATCACCAGATGGTTTTTCAGGCTAAAGCCATTTTTATCAAAAGTCTCAAATAATTTTTTCATTGTCTTGCTCTTTTAAGTACAAGACAAAGTTGACGGTATTCTTTTGGGTAAAATAACCCGAAATGGCTAATAAATAGTCCTATCCGGCTACCGAGTACTTTTTAGGCGTTTGGCCATAATACTCCTGAAACAACCGGCTAAAGTGGCTAAGGTTGGTAAAACCCAGTTCATATCCTACCTCCGAAACCGAATACCCGCCTTGCTTTAGTAAAAAGGCAGCTTCTTCCATCCGTACTTTTTGGTAGTAGTTGTAAATGGTTTCGCCAAAAGTTTGTTTAAACAGTTGCTTCATTTTGGTTTCGCTCATGCCCACCCGGGCCGCAAGCGCCGGCAGTACCGGTGGTTGGCTCAAATCAGACAAAATAATATTACGCAATGCCATAATTTTTTCTGCATCGGCGTTGTTAAAGGGTTTGTGTGCTACATTTTCCCTTTGAATTAACCGCTCGAATAAATAATACAAAAGCTCCTGCACCTTTATCTGCACATAAAATGAGCTCAATGGCCCACTCATGTTAACCGAAGGGATATGCTTCAGTAGTCGTTGCGTTTCAGCGGTCATGCTTTCAAAATACAAGAAAGACTTGCCCCCGTGGGTAACTGTATCTATAATGTTGTTGGGTTGGGTAGCTTTTAAAAAGGTGGCCAGTTGGCGGGCTGGTATACCTACCACCAGATAATAAATTTCGTGGTGGGCCGGAAACCGGATAATGGAGTTCAGGTCGTTGGTGGTTACCTGAATGGCCGATTCGTTCTTCCGGGAAAATTTTACGGGTTTTTCCTTGTTGTAAACCAGGTCGAGGGGGTTCTCGTTGTTATAAAAGAAGATACTGACTAAATCATTCGGGGCTTCCGACGGGGGGCGGATAATGGTAAAATCTTCTTTCAGTTTATAGCGGTGAATGTGTAATCGGAAGCCCTCGCCAAAATTTACTTTGCGGATATACCCATCGCCAATATTGCCGGGGAATGCTAAATAATCTTGCGTAATGGGCAAGTTAAATCTCTGGGAGAACGCTGTAATGAAATCGAAATTTTGCGCGGCGGTAAATTCAAATATCATTTATTTCTGGTGTTTTATATAATCCCCTCAAATACAGCCAACTGTTCAGGTATTATTATATACGAGAGATTTTGGTACTACCGCCCAATCGAATTACAAAGGTTCCCTTACTATCGTCGACCCTGCTTTTGCTAATATTTAGTAAGGGGTTAGTTGTATTGAAATGGGCTTTTTTTTCCAGGTTCGTTTTTGTCTCGTAGAAAACTTTATTCAAATAAGAATCATTTATTATTTAAAAACAGTTAATCCATTAGATTATTCTGGATACTGTTCGTAGAATTATTTAATTTGTTATTTATGGTTTCACAAATTTATTTATATCCATAAAAATTACGTCCCAGGTATGTCCATCCAAGTCTTCAATTCTTCTCAATTGCATAAACCCTTCATCTATCATGGGTATTGGTTCTGTACCGCCTGCTTTTAAACCGCTATCTAAAATTTTGTTTACGCTATTAAGGCTTTCAACCGGCAGCGTATAATAAGCCGCTGTAGTGCTTTTTAGTTCAGGAATGGCTTTTCTGCTGTATGTTCTGAATTTTTCAGGCGACATAAGCATTACATAAATTTGTTCGCTCCAAACCATACACTTTTGTCCGTTATCAGAAAACAACGGTTTGTTCAAAAAGCCTAACTGCGTGTAAAACCGCATGGAACTTTCTACATTTTTAACGGGTAAGTTGATAAATATTTGCTTCATTTTTGTATGTTACTCCTTAAATTGAGAATACATTCTACTTTCGAAAAAGCAATCTAAACAAGTCATTCGGTTAAGAATATAATTTGCAGGCAATCGGTTACATTCCTTCGGAATGACCTTACATTAAGGTTTATTTTTCATTTATATAATTAATCATTCATATTTAAAACACCTTAGTTCTACTAAGCTATATATGTAAACTGTTCTCATTTGCTAGTCGTTTTTATGTTTTAAAACCTTATTTAGGTTATCTTTTCATCTTGGCCACTTGCTTAAAAAATTATTAGCAACAAGTAAGAAAATGTCGGACGCATTCTTAGAACTATAATAAACTAATTACCGGATAAGAGAAGATATGCTGTTTATCATACCGTTGTACGTAAGCTATAAAATGAAACTGGAGACAGATTACAGAAAAATAAGAGCCGTTCTTGTCTTAGGAGTTGCGCTTTGTCTAGCTTCTATTCTAACCTACTTGCAATTGGAAGGAACTGGAAAGGCTGTCTGGACTTGGTTCTTTCTTGTATCAGGCTTTCTATTCATTGCTATCGGATTGATGGTCAGGAGCAGATTTGAATTGACTGACACTCACTTAGAGGTAAATAATATGCTCGGATTAGGAAGGAAAAGAATTAAACTGTTTGATATACGAAGCATTAAAACTATAGATAAAGAATTTCCTGTTACAGCTTATTCTACTAATCCTTTATGGCTGCTTCTAACGGACAAGAAGTTTAAAAGAATTAAAAAAATTAGGCTGTACGGCAACAAAGGCAAATTACTCACGATTGACGGCCATTTGCTTGTAGACAGTGATTATGAACGCCTAAAGAAAAAACTAAAAAAGCATACGAACAACATTATATAAAAATCATGCTTCGGCCGACGGCCTTGCACGTTTTTTATACTAACCGTTTTAAGCCAATAGATGCAATATTTGCCGTGTAATTGTTATAGGACTAATGTGCAGATTTCTTTTACCATGCACACAATTTTAAGTAATCTTGAAAAGATGAAAATTGACCAATAAATATGAAATAACGCTCAGTAACAAAAAAAGGCTACTGAAATTTAATTCAGTAGCCTTTTTTAAGAAGAATAATTTTAATCTTAGAAATTAGCTAAAGCTGTATTTAAAGTTTCGCTGGGGCGCATGGCTTTTTCAGCTTTGGCATTATCCGGACGGAAATAACCGCCTAAATCTACGGGTTTGCCTTGGGCCGCAATTTGCTCTTCTACAATTTTGTTTTCGTTTTCGGTTAAAGTTTGGGCTAAAGCAGTAAACTTAGCAGCCAACTCCTGGTCTTTCGTTTGCTCGGCCATGGCTTGCGCCCAGTATAAGGCCAGGTAGAAATGGCTGCCCCGGTTATCGATGCCGCCTACTTTACGCGAAGGTGATTTGTCGTTTTCGAGGAACTTGCCGTTGGCCTGGTTCAGGGCTTCGGCTAATACGGCTGCTTTGTCGTTTTTGGTTTTATAGGCCAAATCTTCCAGCGATACGGCTAAGGCCAGGAACTCACCCAACGAATCCCAGCGCAGGTAGTTTTCTTCGGTAAATTGCTGCACGTGTTTCGGGGCCGAACCGCCGGCACCGGTCTCGAACAAGCCGCCACCATCTAACAACGGTACAATCGAAAGCATTTTGGCGCTGGTGCCTAATTCTATAATCGGGAATAAATCGGTTAAATAATCGCGGAGTACGTTACCGGTTACCGAAATGGTATCTTGGCCAGCTTTGGCGCGCTCGCAGGTATAACGCATGGCTTCTACCGGCGACATAACCTTAATTTCTAAACCGGCGGTGTCGTGGTCCTGTAAATATTTCTCTACTTTCTGAATCAGGTTGGCGTCGTGTGCCCGGTTTTTATCTAACCAAAAAATGGCCGGGGTATCTGTAATGCGGGCGCGGGTTACGGCCAGTTTTACCCAGTCCTGAATCGGTAAATCTTTGGTTTGGCACATCCGCCAGATGTCGCCTTCTTCTACGCTATGCTCCATCAAGGCATTGCCGTTGGCATCTACCACCCGCACGGTACCGGCTTCGGTAATCTGGAAAGTTTTGTCGTGCGAGCCGTATTCTTCGGCTTTCTGGGCCATTAAACCAATGTTGGGTACGGTGCCCATGGTTTTGGGGTCGAAAGCACCGTTTTCTTTACAGAAGTTTATTACAGCCTCGTAAATACCGGCGTAACTGCGATCCGGAATCATAAACTTGGTATCGTGCAGTTTACCGTCGGCGCCCCACATACGGCCCGATGTCCGGATGGCGGCCGGCATAGATGCATCAATAATTACGTCGTTCGGGAAGTGTAAATTGGTGATACCTTTGTCCGAATCGACCATGGCCAAGGCCGGCGCATTGTCGTAAACGGCTTTTATATCGGCTTCCACTGCCGCTTTCTGGTCGGCAGGTAAGGTTTGGATTTTTGCGTATAAGTCGCTTAATCCATTATTTACGTTTACGCCAATTTGCTTAAATAATTCGGCGTGTTTTTCAAAAACATCTTTAAAGAAAACGGTAACGGCGTGGCCAAACATAATCGGGTCCGATACCTTCATCATGGTGGCTTTCAGGTGCAACGATAACAAAACGCCTTCGGCTTTGGCGGCGGCAATTTCTTTTTCGTAAAAAGCCCGCAACGCTTTTTTGCTCATGCGTGAGGCATCAATTACTTCGCCGGCTTTTAAAGCTAAATTATCTTTTAAGGTTTTGGTAGCGCCATCGGCACTTACAAATTCTATCTTAACGGCACCAGCCTGCTCCAGTACTACTGATTGCTCGCTGCCGTAAAAATCATCACCGTCCATATGCGACACGTGCGATTTAGAATCAGCGGACCAGGCGCCCATGGAATGCGGGTTCTTTTTGGCGTACTCTTTCACGGGCGGCGCTACACGGCGGTCGGAGTTACCTTCGCGTAAAACCGGGTTAACGGCACTACCCAACACTTTGGCGTAACGGGTTTGTATTTCTTTTTCGGCATCGGTTTGCGGGGCCGCCGGGTAATCCGGAATATTATAACCCTGGCCTTGTAATTCTTTTATAGCAGCGGTTAACTGCGGCACCGAAGCACTGATATTGGGCAATTTAATAATATTGGCTTCGGGCGTTTTGGCTAATTCGCCTAAATAAGCTAAGTCGTCGTTTTGTTTTTGTTCCTCGGTTAAGTTTTCCGGGAAAGTAGCCAGAATCCGGCCGGCCAACGAAATATCACGGGTTTCTACTTCTATGCCAGCGGCTTTGGTAAAAGTTTGCACAATGGGCAAGAACGAATACGTGGCCAGTGCCGGCGCTTCGTCGGTTATGGTGTAAATAATTTTTGATTGGTTATTTGCCATTTTTTGGTCTTTTGATTTAGTTTTATATAAACACCAAAAGGTGGTGTATATAAGTTATATAGCTAGTTTATTTTTTTAGTTTATTTGACTTCCCTATTCGGCAGATAATGCCCAATAGTTACAGCGGCAAATATAAGAGTCTTTTGGAAATAGTACAGATTTAGTAGGGAAACTGTCGGGTGTTCTGCAAAACTTTCGGGCTGGAAGTTTTAATAGCTTATTACTAGTTAGCTTAATTATTTAGATCGTTCCTAAGCTAAAAACGATTTATTGGTTTGTAGGTGTGGTTGGACGATGTAGCTTTTAATTATAATGGACTAAATTACTCAATACGATAATGCCTTTATAAACATTATTTGTCATAATCTTTTGTATTGATATACTTATCCATTCCACGCTTCTCACCCGGTTTAATATCTTTTTTAAAGGACTTTAATTTATCCCAAATGACAATCAGAATAAATACACAGATAAAGAATAGTAGAATTGGGGCACCATAACCTATTAAATAAATCATAATTTCATTTTTAATAACACTTATTGTAAGTCTTTTTTATTTAATAGTTTGTTAAATCTAAATCTGAAATCATTAAGGTTCTTTTCGAAAATATTTATTTATATCAACCTTAAATCAGCCGGACGCATCAGAAACGCCCAGGTAATTATTCAGTATTAGCAACCAGAGGCCGGTAGAAAGTAATCTTAACCGGACGCCGGCAATAGCCATTATTTAAGTACCGAAGGTTCTGTTTTAGTTTTGCCAACCGAGAACTCCCCAAAAGTTTTTAAACCAGAACATCTCCCGAGAGAACCGCTATTGATTTTTCTCAATAAGTTTAAACGTCTTAAGAAAATACCGGGCAGCCCCGAAGGGGCGCAATCTCTCAGCGATGGGTGCAGCAGCCCATCGTTAAGTTCCACCCCATGGCAAAGCCCTAAAAGGGCGTTATTCTTGGAAATAAAACATTGGCCGCACTTATTATTTATTTTGCCCTTTCAGGGCTTTGGACCATGACCGGTTTGTCACAGGGCTACACCCTGTGTTGGAATATATCGCCCCCTTCGGGGCTGGTGCTGGTATAGCTTAGCGTTGAAAATTAATAAATTTGTCTCTTGCCTTTACAACTGAGTGGTACTGGCTACTTTTACATTTTTGAGTTCGGCGCCATCCCGGATTTCGTCGGTAGCAACGGCCACTAACTTATCGCCGGGGTTTAACTTCCCGTAAATTTCTACTTTCTCATCGGCTTCCCGGCCTTTTTGCACTTCTACCCATTGGGCTTTGTTCCCAGCAATTTTTATGACAAATATTTTTTCGGTGGAGGCTACCACGGCGCTGGCCGGCACCACAAATGCACTGTCTTTGGCCGGTAAAGGTAAATTTACTTCGGCGTACATGCCCGGTAAAAGCTTGCGATCAGTATTCTGTACGTCCATCTCTAATCGTTCGGCCCGTAACCGGGTATCCAGCGCCCCGGCCATCCGTTTTACTTCGGCGGTAAACTCCTGGTCGGGCAAGGGCTTTACGGTAAAGCTTACCTGGTGTTGTTGCTTTAATATTCCGGTATACATTTCGGGCACCGCTACCACCAAGCGCAATTTTTTCTGCTCCTGCAATACCAGCAAAGGCAACTCCGAGCCTTTACCCGACGGACCTACGTAAGCCCCCGGACTTACATTCCGGGCCGTAATAATGCCGCTAAAAGGTGCTCGTATTTGTAAATAATTACGGGTAGCCAACACCGACTGGTAGGCGGCGCGGGCTGCTTCTAAATTGGCGCGGTCGGAGTTTTGCCTGGCCAGCGCCTGGTCTAAATCGTTCGGCGAAATGGTACCGGGCGTTTTGCTCGTTTCAAACAAACGGTCGTAGTTGGCTTTACTGGCCGTAAAAAGCGCTTCCTGCGATTTTAACCGCGACCGGGTTTCGGCTAAGCGCGAATTTAATTCCGGTGCTTCCAGGCTTACGAGTAATTGGCCGGTCTTTACTTCCGAACCCACATCTACATATAATTTCTGGACGTAGCTATTCTCTTTAGCGTATAAATCTACCTGCTGATAAGGCATTAATTCGCCGGGAATATGCAACGACGATGCTAATTTGCCTTTTTGCAGCGATATGGCTTCAACGGTGGTTTCGGCTACCCGCTCGTGTTTCTCGGCCCTTGAATCGGTGGAATGGCAACCCACCAAACCATTCACCAGCAAGATACCACCGGCTAATACCACCAACTTTGCCCGGTCCGGAAAATATGTATGTAATTTACTTATCATGTTACGCAGGAATATAATATTTACTTTCTTCGTCGGTGGGGTCTAAAGACACCGACTGGGTAGTGGCTTTGCCCTGTACCCAGGCAAAAGCCAAGGGCAATATAAGCAGGGCCGCAAACGTAGAAGCCAGCAAGCCCCCAATTACCGCCCGGCCCAACGGCGAGGCCTGGTCGCCGCCCTCGCCAAAACCCGCCGCCATGGGAATCATACCGGCAATCATGGCCAAACTTGTCATCAGGATGGGGCGCAACCGGATACCGGCGGCTTCGCGGGCGGCTGCTAAAGCATTCCCACTTTTCAGGCGTAACTGTTCGGCATTGGTAATCAGTAATACCGCATTAGATACCGACACACCCACCGACATAATCATGCCCATGTACGATTGCAGGTTGAGCGTAGAACCCGTTAATAACAACAAAACCAGCGAACCCAACAAAACCGCCGGCACCGTAGACAGCACCACCAGCGATACTTTAAACGACTGGAAATTAGCCGCCAGCATCAGAAATATTACCACAATCGCAACAATTAAACCCGATTGCAAGCTGTCCAGGGTTTCGACTAAAGTTTGGCTCAAGCCTTTCGATTCGATGGTTAAGCCCCGGGGCAACTCGCCCAAAGAGGCAATGGCGGCATCTACATCACTGGAAGCCGTACCCAAATCGGTTTGGTTTAGATTAGCCGTAACCGAAATAACCGGCAAAGCGCCAATATTGTCGTTTTCGCCGTAGGTAGTAGCGGGCTCAATATTGGCTACATCGCTTAAGTTGGGCCGGGTCCGGTTAGCCATTAAGGGAATTTCGCGCAGGTCGTTAATGCTGGTCATGTTGTATTCCGGCACTTCTACCTGCACACTATAAGTCTGGTTAGATTTCTGGTCGATCCAGACATTTTTTTCGGTAAACCGCGACGAAGACGTAGACGCCACCAACGAGCGCGAAATATCTGAAATACTTAACCCCAAAGCAGAAGCCCGCGCCCGGTCGATGTTGATGTTAATAGTTGGATATTTAATGGCTTGCCCAATTTGCACATCGCGCAGGTAAGCTATTTGGTTTAACTTCCCGGTTATTTTATGGGCATATTCTTCGTTCAGCTTTTTGTTTTTACCTGATATTTTTACCTCAATGGGCGTAGGCGAGCCCTGGCTTAATATTTTATCGGTGAGTTCGATGGGCTCAAAAGAAAGCTGTAAATCGGGCATGGCGGCTTTTATTTCCTGCCGGAATTTATCTTTCAGCTCATCCATATCGGCGTGGTAGCCTTCGCTTAAATTTACCTGCAACACCGCTTCCTGCGGGCCACTCATAAACAAATAAATGGGGCTGGTAGAATATTGACCGGGGTGTTGCCCAATAAAAGCCGACGTAATTTGAATATTTTCTTTCCCGACCAGGTCTTCGAGCACCCGCAAAGTTTTCACCAAACGGGCTTCAGTACGCTCAATTCGGGTACCATCGGGAGCCCGCAACCGTACCTGAAACTGTCCGCTGTTTACTTTGGGTAAAACATCGCGGCCAATATTAGTGAGCAAAAAGCCGGTAATCGCCAACGCGACCAATCCATACACCCCAACAATCAGTTTGCGGTGCGGCAGCATTATTTCTATCCACCGGATAAACCGCGCCTGGAAACGTTCAAAACGGCCCACTTTGGCGGTGCCGTCTTCGGCGTGGTTTGCCTGGGATTTATGGTCCTGCATTAACCAGTTGGCCATAATGGGTACAAAGGTTTGGGCCAGCAAATAAGACGTAATCATGGAAAAACCAATGGCCAGCGCCAAAGGCAAAAACAACGCGCCCGGAATGCCTTTCATAGTTAAAGCCGGAGCAAACACCGCCAGAATACAGAATAAAATTAATAATTTAGGAAAGGCAATTTCCTGGCAGGCGTCCCAAATGGCTAACGCTTTGGGCTTGCCCATGGCTAAATGCTGGTGAATATTCTCGATGGTTACCGTCGATTCATCTACCAAAATACCAATGGCCAGCGACAATCCGCTCAAGGTCATGATATTTATGGTCTGGTTAAATAAATGCAAAAACAGCACGCCGGAGATAATAGAAGTCGGGATGGTTAATATTACAATCAAAGCGCCGCGCCGGTCGCCGAGAAACAGCATCACCATTAAACCAGTCAGGATAGCACCAATGGCACCTTCGGTAACCAAGCTTTTTACCGAATTAATAACGTAAACCGATTGGTCGAACTCGTAAGACAGCTTAACATCCGGGGGTAACTGCGACTGAAAACGCGGCAAGGCTTTCTTTAAATTTTTAACTACTTCCCACGTAGAAGCATCGGCCGATTTGGTAATGGCCAGGTAAACCGAGCGTTTGCCGTTTACCAGGGCGTAACTGCTGGTTTTATCGGCGGCATCTTCTACTTTGGCAATATCGCGTAAAAACACATTGTGAATAGAGCCTTTGTATAACGGAATATTTTCAAAATCCTGCAGCGATTGAATGGCCGTATTACTGGGAGTTAAATAATTATAATCGCCAATGCGCACGTTGCCCGAAGGCGAGGTTTGGTTGTATTCCCGCAGGGCCAGTACTATTTGGTCGGGGGTTAAATTATGCGAACGCATAAGCTGCGGATCTACCTTAATAACAATGGTGCGCACACTGCCCCCAAAAGGCGGCGGCGACACCAGGCCCGGAATAGAAGTAAACGACGATCGCAAGTACGTATTGGCCATATCCTGCAACTCGTTATTGGAGCGGTTAGGGCTACTCAGTACCAATTGCCCTACCGGCAGCGTAGAGGCATCGAAACGCATAATAAAAGGCGGCTGCGACCCCTGCGGAAACAAGGCTTGCCCCCGGTTGGTAAAAGCGGTTACTTCGGCGGCGGCCTGGGCCATGT
>NZ_JBMQUD010000007.1:0-43340 GCF_057359045.1 Adhaeribacter sp. | reverse complement strand
GAACCGGCTACTTTACAGGCAAACTCCATGCTACCCAATATATCTTCGTTTAAAATATTACCCGCAATCCGGATACTGAAAATATCGCCTAACCCTTGGTCAAAAATTAATTCGGCCGAAGTTCTGGAATCGATACAACTCAAAATAGTGGCAAAAGGAAACTGGCCGGTAGCGGTTTCGTTTACCTGCTGCAACAAATTCCGATTGGCCTTTAAATTATTCATAAAGCGCTCGTTTCCTTCTTTCAGGAATTGAATGGCCATATCGGGCGTTAAACCATTCTGCGTTTCTTTTGTGTGTGTTCTCATATCTATAGTTATTATAACGTCTTTTTTTATATCTACAAACTTAAAGCATAGAGATTAATATTAAATTAAATCGAGATTAAAGCTAGATTAAAATAGAAAAACACATTTTAATCCCGTTTGTTAGAAATTATTTCTTACATCAGGTAAAAGCCCTCCGGTGCTAAAGGTTTAGGCACATCCGGCGCTTCTATTATTTGCTTTAAATTAACCTCAATGGTCCGGGCAATGGCCGTAACCGAGGTATCGGTGGGTTTATTCCGAAAAGGCTCCTGCAAATGCTTCGCGGTTTTTTCCAGCATAAAAAAGGTAGACGCAATAGCAGTTAAAATAGGAATTTCATAAAATCCAATGCTTTCTACCAGAGCTAAAGACAGAATAATCAAAAACAGGTAGATAAAAAAATGAACAAATAACTGGTAAGTAACCGGGAAAACGGTACTGTTAATCCGTTCTGCTTTTCCCATCGACTCGCAAAGCCGAACCAGCGTATTATCTAACTGAATGTGCTGGTAATCGTTTAATTTGTTTTGTTGGCGCAGTTGTTTTAAATCGGCGGTGTGTAAAGAAAGTATGGCAAAGGCTTTATTATTTTGGGTTTGCAGAAAAGCTAATTCTTCATCGGAGATATATTGGTTCAGGTTAGCTAAAGGATCAAGGCCGCGCAAAGCTTGGCCCAAACTATAACACCAGGCAATTTGCCGGTAAGTAATTTTCTGAATAGTATTTCTGTCTTGCGGGTTTGATTCTGGGGTTGTGTTTATAAAACCCATGAGCTGCAGAATAAGAGAACGGGAATCATTTACAATAGCACCCCATACCTTGCGGGCTTCCCACCAGCGGTCGTACGACTGATTAATCCGGAAAGCTAAAATAAGAGAAATGGACGTACCTAAAACCGTAGGCAATTGTAAGGGTATGGAGGGCAGGTAATCGGCGAAAAAACTCTTGAGAATATGAAAAAGAGTGGAGATGCAAAGTACCCGAAGGGCGTCTATCTTTACTTTATTAAATACATACCGGACAGGAACTCTTTCACCAACTAACATATAAACCTTTTAATATTTTAACTGATGATTTCATTTAGCGCATTAAAAAACGATAGCGTTAAAAACGAATATTTATCTATAAAAGGTTATACTTGAATTAATAAAAATAAATGAACTCGTGCGTTTTTGTTCTGATTATACCAGTAAAATTTAAAAAGTTAAGACCTTTATAATGATTAGTTTAAGAGTAAAAGCCATTAATACCCTTCGGCCCAACCGGAGCGGCGGGGGTCGGCTTCGGCTTCATAAATACCAGTTTCCGGGTTAATTAAAATAGAATGCGCGTCGCCAAGCGATTCCACTTCTGAAAAAGCATGGCCTTTGGCTTTTAACGCTTCTATAATAGCGGGGTCCCATTTATCTTTTTCGATGTAAACTAAATCGGGCATCCAGTGGTGACTTAACCGGGGCAACTGCATGGCCTCGTGCAAAGATAAACGATACACCGAAGTGGCTAAAATCATTTGTAAAACGGTATTTAAAATGGTACGTCCGCCGGGTGAACCCGTAATTAAATAAGGTTTACTATCTTTTAACACCAACGTAGGCGACATTGAACTAAGCATCCGTTTGTGTGGCTGGATGCCGTTGGGGTTGGTGCCGGCTAATCCCCGGAAATTAGCTTGCCGGGGATTGATGTTAAAATCGTGCATCTGGTTGTTTAGCAAAAAACCCAATCCTTTTACCACGGCTTTAGAACCAAATGCCTCTTCTAAAGTAATGGTAGTAGAAACCATGTTCCCTTTGTTATCAATCACCGAAAAATGGGTAGTTTCTATATTCTCATCGGTTACCAGTACTTTATTCGATAATTCTGCCGATGGGGTAGCTTTGGCTGGTGAAATTTTACGGACGGTAGCTTGCGCGTGCTGCGGGGCCAATAATTTTTGTACCGGCACATCTACAAAATCAGCATCGCCGAGATAACGCGTACGATCCAGGAAAACGTGACGCATGGTTTCAATTAATAAATGCAGGTTCTCCGGCGAAAGCGGCTTTTCTAAGTCTAGTTTAAGTCTGTCCACTACATTCAGCATTTCCTGCACCGCAATACCTCCCGACGAGGGCAATGGCATGCCTATTACATCGTAACCGGCAAAAGAACCTTTTACTGGCGTCCGGAATTTAGCTTCGTATTTTTTTAGATCATCTTTGGTTAAAATGCCGCCGTTTGCCCGAAAGTCTTTTACTATTTTATTTGCCAGCCGGCCCTGGTAAAAGGATTTGGCGCCATACCGCGAAATGGTCTTTAAAGTTTGGGCCAGATCTTCCTGGATAAATAAATCCTGAGCACCGTATGTACTGCCATCGGGCTTAAAGAATATTTTAACAGACTCAGGATACCGGGCCAGGTGTTCTTTGTTTTTGGCGAGGCTGGCTACATCGTATTTATTTAAATAAATACCTTTTTCGGCTAAAAGAATGGCGGGCTTTAGTAAAGTTGGCCAAGGCAAAGAACCGTATTTTTGCCAAACTGCTTCTAAACCTTTTACCGTGCCGGGTACGCCCGCCACCAAATAACCAAAATTACTTTTATCGGCATCTACGGTACCATCTGGTTTTAAAAACATTTCGGGAGTTGCTTTGCCCGGCGCCATTTCCCGGAAATCGACGCCTACTTCTTCGCCGTTGGCCAACCGGATAAGCATAAAACCACCGCCACCTAAATTGCCGGCAAAGGGGTGTGTAACCGCCAGAGCAAAAGCAGTTGCCACAGCGGCATCAATGGCGTTGCCACCTTGTTTTAACATATCTACCCCGGCTTTAGAGGCATATTCATCAATAGAAACTACAGCGCCCTGCTGGGCTTTTACGGAAAGGTTCTGGGCCGACACGGAAAACGGTAAGTAAGGAATAAACAAGCCGCCAAGTACGTAAAATCCAATAAAAAAATATTTAATCGGGAAGTACTTGCAAGCCGTTTTCATTCTGTTAAAAATTAGTTAAACTTAAACTAGTACAGTAAGTTTTATAGCTTTAAAATAAATACCCTGTTTTTAAATAAAATAATTTAATATAGTTGGCAATAGCATGTTTATATTTTAGAATTAAAGATATAGCACACATTATATGATCAGCAGCAACCGCCGCCATCATAAAAATACGTAGATTCTGATATAAAAATATCACTACGGCCTAAATTAGCCAGGTTAGCAGCGGTTTTATCACACACGGCCAAAGGCTGATTCTGCAAAAGTGTATGGCCATTATTATCATCGAAGAAGGGCTCAGAGCCGTAGTAAATGGCGGTTTTACCGGTAAAAACACAGGGCCCATCGGCCGGCATGGGGTCTTTAATGGCGCAAACTTCAACACTCTGAATAAATATTAACTCCGGGGTATTGTAATGTTCCGGCGCTAAAATGCGGTACGGTCTTTTGGCGCGAATTTCAATGGTGCCAAATCCCACTGCAGTTAGCAATTGCACATAGTCGTTTAATGGTAAAGCGCCACTGAGGCAAAGGGCGCGTAATCTTTCGTCGTTTTGCAGACTTTCGGGCATGGCCGTTTCGCAAACCGGGTCCGATAAAACCAAGCGACCGTGTGGTTTCAAAACCCGGTACATCTCAGAAAGAGCCAGGCACAAATCGGCTGCTTTAAAAATATTAAACAAGCAATTTTGCGCGGCTACATCAATACTGGCGTCCGCAACCGGTAAATTAAGAGCCGAACCCTCTTTTAGTTGAATAAATTCAGACTTAAACCAAGGATTTACGTTCTCGGCGGTAGCTATATTGGCCTGGCAAGCAGCCAGCATTTCCGGTACCACATCTACGCCCAGAATGGCTCCTGGCCGTCGGCTAAAATAGCTAAATTGCAGCAACTCCATTCCTCCGCCTACACCAACATAAAGTACACTTGGACTATTAACTAAATCGCGCGGATGTACGGTGCTGCCGCAACCGTAGTTCATCTCCAGCATTTTTTGCGGAATAGTAAGGCCGGGTAATTGCCAAACCGGCGTAGTAGTACAACATAAACCCAACTCCGGACTTAAAGCGGCTTTCTTATAAACATCGGCAGTGGTATCTAAATAAGTATCCATTCGTAAAAGTAAAGGGTGTATGTTTTAAAATATTGCTCCGCTGGCGCAAAGGCTGTTCCCTATTATTAGTTCAGGTTCCAGTTATAATCCAGGTAAGAAATTTTCGTGTTGGGGCGTATTTTGGTTTGGGCAAACTGGTTGATAAAATCAGTTAAACTCCCATTTTTGGTAAAATCTTCTTTAAACCAACTAAATATCGATGAAAGCTCGGCTTTAGCAGGCGTTATTTTATTGTGTCTGGGGTCATTTATAAAATCGCGGGCCTGCGCCGTTAGCTGTTCATTAATCCGGGCACCCACAAAGGCCTCGTTCCGCAACTTTGGGCAAGAAACCGATGCACAAACAATGGCAAAATGAATGCGGGGCTCATTAAAGTTTTTGCGTAAAATATCGTGTTCAATGTTGTTCAGGTCATAGGTATTTTTGCCGATGCGGATAAACTTAATATCCCAGGGCGTATTTACAAACGGTATTTTTATTTTACTACCAATGTCTTTAATGCTTTTAAGCGGGTAATTTCTAATGATTAGCTGTATGGTATATGCATTGTAAGCATTAATCCAATAAGCCAACTGCTCGTTTTTAGACCAGGCATTCTGGGGCGGATTGCTGCTGAGGGTTTTTAAATATTTGTTTAACTCAGTACTGTCGCGGATAAACCCTTTGTAGTTTACATTGCCGGTTTTACTTACGTGTTGCTTCAGGAGTTTATCGAATACGGTATGGTTTACCGGGGCTGGTTGCGCTGTCAGGTTTAATAAACCAAACAACAAAATAACGGTAGCCAGGCATAAAAATCTTTTCATGTAGGTATAATAAATAATTCGCTGTTTTGTTCAGGTAAATTCTTCCGGCAAATAATATTGCATATCTGTTGCATTACTCCGCTAGAGCTACTTTAGATTTTCCGGCAGATTTTATACAGCTAAAGATAGGTTAAAACTACAAGCAAAGTTTCATTTTGTGTGCCAAGTAGTTTGAGAGCTTGTTTTAAATTAATATTTGGCGCGGCAAACTATTCAGAAAGAAACCTGTTCTTTTTTAGTTTACCAATACAAAATTTAATTATAATGCTCTAAATAGGATTGAGGCTTAATTTTTAAATTAAGTTATGATTATTATCAGTAGGGCCGTTTAAAACGGCCATGCGTTTCCGGATGGCTTCCATGTGATTTTCCAGCACTTGCTTTTCGATGGTGGTATCGTTGCGGAACTGCAGATACCTAAAAATCAACAGTAATTCATAACATTCATCAAAAGTCATGTTTTCTAAATCATTACTGTTAAATTTTAAAGCTTTTATGTATAAGGGCATGTTACTTCTGCTTACTGCCACCGCGGCTTATTTAGTATAAAAATATCTGCCAGGTTAATCTAAACAAAGTTTCTACAAGCTTAAAGGTCGGCAAAATACCACATAATATTTCAAATATTTGTAAAATACATTATTCAATATTCGGGTTTTTAGATACCAGGCAAATTACTCGTTTCATACTCAAGCCATTATCTTAGCAAGTGGCTAAGATAATGGCATCAATAATTTGCGTTTACCTTAATTAAATCTGTTTTTACCCGGCTGGTAAAGAATTTAGGCAAATGACCGATATTTTAAAAAGCGTTATACTTAATGTGATACAAAAAAGAAAGAGCCTGTAAGTTGTTACTTTACAGGCTCTTCTTATTGGCAATGTGCGCACGGGGAGACTCGAACTCCCACGGGACAACTCCCACAGGCTTCTGAGACCTGCACGTCTACCAGTTCCGCCACGTGCGCATTATCTGGTAATAAGTTTAACCAACTTGCCTTTAAAAGCACCTTGATTATCGGGACACAAATGTAGCAGAATTAGGTTTAATATTGCAAATGGTTAATAAATATTTTTTAAGTCTTGGCTTCTACTACGGGGTTTAAATGCCGCCGCGAATATTTTTCGAGCTTTTTGAGCAGGTAAATGGCAATAATTACCCACAGAAAGCCGGCGGCAAAACCAGCCAAAACATCGCTGGCGTAGTGTACGTGCAGATAAACCCGGCTAAAACCTATTAAAAGAATAAATAATATTAAAAAAAGTGTAAGCACCCATTTTAAGGCAGGCGGTTTAACGTGCTGCCACACCAGGTAAATAAGCAAACCGTAAAAAGAAGCGCTAATCATGGCATGACCGCTCGGGAAACTTAAACCATACGATTGCACCAGGTGCGGTATTATAGGTCGTTCGCGGTTAAATAAATACTTTAAAATTAAATTCAGCGAAATACTACCCAAAGCAATTACCGGCACTTTTAAAGAATACCAGCGGTGTTTGCGCACAAATAAAAAGTAAAAGATGAGCAACAGCGAGGCTGCGGTTATAAAATTGCGCGAGGCAAAAAAAGTTATATTGGTCATTAAACCATTAAACTTCGGCGAAGCCAAACTATCGGCCCAGGCAAAAGCACCTGCATCAAAATTTATTTCCTGATCTTCTAAAATTTCGCGGGCCAGGAAAAAAAACAGCAGAATACAGGTTATAAATACCGCCCAGATAAATAAAAGCTCAACGGTAAATAAGGCAAATATTGCCAGCGATTTCCGGATCAATTTAGTCATACAGAAGTACCTATACGCATATCTTTACCAGAAAGCTAAATTCCGGATTATCATTTTACCATTTAAACCCGTTAAAAAAAACATTAGGTTTATTTGGTCAAAATTAACAATTATCTATGCGCTTATTTATTGCCGCACCTTTAACGCCTACTGTACAAGCTGCTATTACGGCCCAGCTACCCGCCTACCAGGTGCCGGGTGTTCGGGTGGTGCCAATGGCCAATCGGCATTTAACCTTACATTTCTTAGGCGAAACACCCGACAACAAACTACCGCTACTAATTCAGCAACTCGGAGCAATTGCGGCCAGTACCAATCCGTTTAAGCTGCACTTTCGGGAAATTGCCCCAGGTCCTAAATTAAAATCGCCGCGGCTGGTGTGGGTCCGGTTTGCCGAAGAGCCGGCTTACGCCGCTTTAGCCCACGCGGTAAGCCAGATTTTGCCCGGCCAAAGCAATGCGCATCCAGATTTAATTCCCCATATAACCATTGCCCGGCTTAAAAAAGAGCAACTATCCGGCCCGGCGCTTCCGCTCATGCAACATATAGATTTCCCGGAGTACGAGGTAAATACAATAGCATTGTGGCAATCTAAATTGGGGAGCCCGCATCCGGAATATTCGGTTGTGCAGGAATTTACTTTAGCTGCCCCTCATTAATATTAAACTATTTAGTTCCCAGGTAAGTAAAAAGCAAAAATTCTAATCCCGTTTTTATGTCTACTTCTGATTTAACCCGGCTGGCCATGAAGCTGAAAGACAAAGGTCTGACCATTGCCTTTGCCGAAAGCATAACCGGCGGGATGCTGGTTTCGGAGTTTATTAAGGCCAAAGGCACTTCTGATGTGTTGTTAGGAAGTATTGTAACGTATGCCGAAGAAGTAAAGCAAAAGGTATTGGGCGTAAAAAAGCAAACTTTAAAATTGTATACCGCCGAATCGCAGCAGGTAACCAACGAGATGGTAATGGGTTTGCACAAACTATTAAAAGCCGAAGTGAGCATAGCCGTTACGGGGCTGGGCGGGGTTGGCGCTTCCGAAACATCGGCCAAGCCGGTGGGCTCGGTATTTATAGCTATTTTCTTCAAGAATAAGGTCGAAGAGTTCCGGGAAGAATTTACCGGCGATGCCACCGGTATTCGCAAAAAAGCGGCCGATTATATCTTCCATAAATTAGAAGAAACCATCGACCGCCATTTTGAACACGAATAATAAATATTAGCTAGGCTGTTGCTCTTTCAGGAATAAGTAAAGTGATTTGATTTCGGTTTCGGTAAATTCTTTCGCCATGGGCCAGGGCATAAATTTGGGATCCAGCTTTTTGCCTTCGGGCGTTACGCCGGTGCGCAAGGTTTGAATAAACTGATCTTCGGACCAATTGGCCAGGCTGCCTTTGCCGGTAATATTAGGCACTTTGGGTGAGCCCGGAATAATCGCATCGCCGCCCCGGAAATTTTCGCCGTGGCAACCCACGCATGATACCGCTAAATATTTGCCGTAGGCTACGGTAACTTCGGGGTGCACTTCTTCTGTCATGGCCAGGGTATGGTCAATTTTTTCGGCCGATATTAAAGGTATTTTGTCTAATTGGGTTAACACATAAGCCACCGGCTTTAAATTAATGGCGGGCATTTCTTTATCTACTGCCGGGCGCGTTTTTAAATAAGCAATTAATGAAGTTAAATCTTTTTTAGATAAAGGATTGTATTCGTAAGATGGCATTAAGGTTAAAGTTTTGTTATTTTTGCCAATACCGTGGCGAATAGCCCGAATGTAATCTTCGTCGGTATAAGAGTTGTGCCGCGATGTTAAACCACCTTTACCGGTAGTAATATTGGGGGCGGCTATAAGTCCTAAACCCGGATCGTCGATGACAATGTTGCCACCAAAATCTTTGCCGTGGCAATCGGTGCAGCCTTTAATGGCGGCTACGTGTTCGCCCAAAGCAATAGCGGCCGAATCGGTAGGGATTTGTAAAGGTGCTACGGCAACCTGGTACTCTTTGTTAAAACGGCTTTCTACACTAAAGTAAATAAAAGCCATTACTGCCACCAGCAGCAGAATAATGCCTGCCAGGCCAATGCCAGTCCATTTGAAGAATTTTTTCATAAGTGTTAATTAGGTTAAATGGTGTTAGGTGAGAACTAAATGACTGAAAATGAATAATTAATGGCAATAATAACAATTTGGATTTAAATTAAAAATATATTGTTAATTAAATATAATTACCTAAAAGTTTATAATTAATGTATATAAAGTTTAATTCATCTATTGTATTTAATCTCTTTAAATATTAAGTATCCGAAAAAATTAAATTGAATAATTATATTAAATTATTGTATTGTTTACCCGAATTCTTATAAATCTTACATTGTAAAATTACTTCGGGCCATTGTACAACTGCCTTGTAGCTCTTACAAAACTAAATATTCAGATCATAAACCTATATTTAAACTGGCCGAATGGCTGCAACCAGCACCTGAATGACAGAAATAGATGAATAAAACAGGCTTTGATTTTATTGCTCCGGTTTATGATGGGCTGGTAAAATTAGTTTTCGGAAATGCTCTCCGGACGGCGCAACTGCATTTTATTCCCCAACTTCCCGCTTCCGGCAATTTGCTCTTACTGGGGGGCGGCACCGGTTGGTTGTTAAATGAACTACTTACCCAAACCGCCTTTAACAAAATAGTTTATGTAGAGTCATCCGCCGAAATGCTGCGCCTAAGCCAGGAACTAACGGCTCACTTGCCAAACATTAACCTAGTGGAATTTAGATTAGGTACTGAGCGGGACCTCTACCCTACTGAAACATTTGATGTAATAATTACGCCTTTTTTACTCGACCTTTTTTCGGCACCCACCCTAAACAATCTTGTTAAAACTGTATACCCGCACTTACGGGTTAATGGCTATTGGCTCGTTACCGATTTTGTACCGCCGGCCGGCAATGGGTTTAAGGCATTCGCGCAAAAAATACTACTTAAAAGCATGTACTTGTTTTTTGGGGTAATGAGTAATGTAAAAGCGAAGGAGTTGCCCGATTGGGAAAAATCTCTGAGTAATGGCTGTTTAGATCCGCAAAAATCCGCTTATTTTTACGGTAATCTGATTAAGTCGGTGTTGTACCAAAAATACGCCCTTTAATTTTACTTCTCTTTAATACTTGCTGCATGTTTAAATTCCGGCTATTTATTCCTGTTTTATTTTTACTTTTTCAGCTTAAGGCTCTGGGCCAGCAAAGCATTTCTTATACGTTAACATTCCCCAATGCGCGTCACCACGAAGCCGAAATAAAAGTTATCTTTTCGGATTTGCCGGCGGGTACTTTCTCGGTCCGAATGGCGCGTTCTTCGCCGGGGCGCTATGCTTTGCACGAATTTGCCAAAAATGTTTATAATGTAAAAGCTGTAAATCGCCAGGGCCTTGAACTGGAAATTAGCCGACCCAACCCGCACCAGTGGGATATTGCAAAACATGACGGACAGGTAACCATCACCTACACCCTCTTTGGCGACCGGGCCGATGGTACGTATGCCGGCATAAGCACTGAACATATCCATTTAAATATGCCGGCTACACTTATGTATGGTTTGGGATTAGATAACCGGTCGCGAACCGTTCAATTCCAGTTACCTGAGGGTAAAAACTGGCAAATTGCCACCCAGTTAAAACAAGAAACAGCGCAAAATACCTTTTCGGCCCCGCACCTGCAATATTTAATGGACAGCCCGGTAGAAATAAGTGAACTTAAAATTGCTGAATGGACCTTACCGGGGCAAACCCAGCAGATTAGAATTGCTTTGCACAACCCCGGCGACGTTACCGACGACTTTAATGATTTTACCGCCAAAGCTAAAAAAGTAGTAGCCGAAGCCGGCGCTGTTTTCCGGCAGTACCCCCATTACGAAAATGGCCGCTATACTTTCCTGGCTTGCTACGGTCCGCAGGCAACCGGCGACGGCATGGAACACCGCAATTCTACCGTTATTTCCAGCACTCGTCCCTTACAAAATAATGTAAACAACCACTTAAGCACATTGTCGCACGAATATTTTCATTCCTGGAACGTAGAACGCATTCGGCCTCAAGCCCTGGAGCCCTTTAATTTTGCTGAAGCCAATATGTCGGGTGAGTTATGGTTTGCCGAAGGCTTTACCAATTATTACGGCGATTTGCTTCTTTGCCGCAGTGGCGTAAATACCCCAGCCGAATACGCCCAGAATATATCCGCCGAATTAAACCACGTAGCCAACTCGCCCGGCCGCAAATATTTTTCGGCAGTCGAAATGAGTTACCAGGCCCCTTTTGTCGATGCTGCCCAATCCATTGATCCGGTAAACCGGGTAAACACCTACGTGTCTTATTATCCTTTTGGGAGTGTAATTGGTCTGGCTTTAGACTTAACTTTGCGCAGCCGGTTCAAGAATATTACCCTCGATGATTACATGCGGGCTGTTTGGCAGAAACACGGCCAGAACGAAGTACCTTATACCATTACCGATTTACAAAATGTTTTAGCTGATTTAACCCGCAATGCTGCTTTTGCTAAAGAATATTTCGATAAATACATTAAAGGAAAAGATTTTGCCGATTATAAAAAATTATTGGGCCAAGCCGGTTTTATAGTACGTCCGGTAAATGCCGGCCAAGCTAGCCTTGGATTAACGTTTATCTCTTACCGCAACAATGCCGCCGTGCTGCAAACCAATCCGTTGGTAGGTAGCCCCTTGTACCAGGCCGGCTTAACCCGCGACGATGTAATTGTATCCCTAGCCGGTAAAAATATTACCCAACCCTCTGATTTAAAGGCAGCTTTAACTAGTAACAAGCCCGGCGACCAGGTAAAACTAACTTATCAAAACCGTATGGGCCAAACGCAAGAAACTACTCTAACCTTAATAGAAGACCCTTTAATAGAAGTAGTACTGTACGAAAACGCTGGTTTGTCGCTTACAAAGCAAATGCGTACGTTCCGGAAAAACTGGTTAGCGGCTAAAGCTAAATAATTTAGTTGTAGTATATTCTTCACTATTGAGGTGAAAAATTCGGTACCCTTATAAAATATTAACGGGGAACAAAGTAGGTAGAAATCCGTTTTATCAAGACTTATCTGGCCCAAACAGCTATTTATTTTAATGGCTGTTTGGGCTTCTGTACTCTTTAAACCATAAAACGATGAACTATACCGAAAACTTTGAAGGCATTAAATTAGATGTTCAGGCCGTAGACATTACCATAACCGACGATTTACAAGCCGCTATCCGGAATACAATTAGCAAAATGCAACGGTTTGTTTCCGAAATAAACTGGGTAGATGTTTATTTAAGTGTAGAAGCAAACCAGGCTACCGATAACCGCAAAATTGGTATCAGGTTGGGCGTGCCGGGCACCGATGTTTATGCTTCTGATACCGGCGAACACTGGTTGCCCATTTTAAAAAGTCTCGAAGAAAAACTACGCCGCCAACTAGAAAAAAAATAAGGTCATGATTTAAAAGTTTAGTAAAAAATATTGCGTAAACCTTAGATCATAAAACTTTGTATTTAACCTTACCGCCTGATATTAGCGGTAAGGCTTTTTAATTTATATATTCCTTTATAATGTGATAAACAACAATTTATCACTATTTACCTAAACAAACACAGCAGTAAAAAAGACCAGTTGTTTAAGAATAATAGTGGTGACTAGAATGCAAAATTGCGCATCAGTTAAATGGGGTTAAATAAATATAATCTGGTTTTTGAAAACCAATGCTTTAGTACAAAGTAAAATTATTACATTTCATATAACTTGCCTCAGGCAATAATAGGCTAAATTAAAAGTTTAAATAGTAGTAATATTCATTGTTGCTGATTAGATTTATAAAATTAATTCCATATCGGGTTTGATTTTTGCTGAAGTTTATAATCATGATTAAACATATAACCTTATTAGCTTTATTAATAGGCTTTAGCTGGAGTAGCCAGGCGCAAAGCTCCGGTAATACTGCTCCCGAGCTAACAAGTACACCCCCAGCCGTTGCCCCTGCCGTGCAACAGGTTTCACCAGCCGAACCAAGTACAACCGCTACCTTAGCACCGCCCCGTAAACTGAGCTATGGTTTATCGGCGGGCACACAATTTAGCCGTTTGTTTGGTACCACTACTTACCTGGAGCCCAGCGTTATGTTCCCGGTGAGCAAGCGTTTCAGCGGTTACGCGTCTTTAACTTTCCTGAATAACTTTGGATCTAACTTTTTAGGGCCTCGGGTAGAGAATAACGGGCCTAATTACACACCTTACGCCAACCAACGCTACATTTTAAATGTGGGTGGTAACTACATGGTAAACGACCGGCTTAATTTAACCGGTAGTGTTTGGCGCGATTTAAATAAAAACCCCTTGCCGCCTTCGCTTAACAGTTTAAACTTTAATGGTACCAGCGGCTTGCATTTACGGGCCAATTATAAAGTTACCGAACACCTGTCGGTTTCGGGCGGCATCCGGTACTCCAATGGCAATGTTTACAACAACCAGTTTAATAATCCGGGTTATCCTTTCGGGTATTAAAAAGTAAAACACATTAAAAGATTCATTGGCCCACTTAAATAGTGGGCTTTTTTTTGCTCTTGCTTTTACTTAATCTTTTAAATTGGCGTAGTACAGGTTTATTATATTTTAGTAATGATAAAAACAAGCTACAAATTCAATCCTAAGCTTAAAACAATTAAGCCCGATTGGCCCGGCAACAAAGTTATAAACGGTAAGTTTGCGAACGGCGATACCCTGTATAATCCGTCGTTTTTGAATGTTTTTAAATGGAAATTAAGTAAAAACCCGCAACAAACCGAAAAGCAAAAAGACAATTACGTACCGCCGGTTATTACTGATCAAAATATTTTTACTTCCGGCGACGATGCGGTGGTTTGGTTGGGCCACGCTACTTTTTTAATCCGTTTAAATGGTTTTAACTTTATAACCGATCCGGTGTTCTACGGCTTACCCTTTATTAAAAGACGAACGCCATTACCCTGCTCCCCCGAATTCATTAAAAATATCGATTTTCTGTTACTGTCGCATGGCCACCGCGACCATCTTGATCAAAAATCTTTACGGCAATTGTTCCAACAAAATCCTGCGCTGCAAGCCATGGTTCCTTTAGCTATGGGTAGCCTGTTGCAGCAAATGGTGCCCGGTTTGATATTCCAGGAAGCGGGTTGGTACCAGCAATTTAGTTTAGCGCAGGAAACCGGCGTAAAAATCACTTACTTACCGGCTGCGCACTGGCACCGCCGTGGCCTCAACGACATGAACAAAGTGCTTTGGGGAAGTTTTCTGCTACAAACCCCCACAAAAAAAATATTCTTTGCCGGCGACAGCGCTTACAAAGAACATTTCAAGGAGATTAAGCAATTATTTGGTGCACCGGATATATGTATTATGCCGATTGGTGCTTATAAACCCGATTATATGATGCAGCAAAGCCACCTTAACCCACAGGAAGCCATTCAGGCTTTTCACGATTTAGAAGGCAAAAACTTTATTCCCATGCATTATGGTACCTTCGATTTATCGGATGAGCCGGCCGGCGAACCCATAACCGCCATGCAGCAATTTGCCGCTGCGGGTAAAATAAAAGGGCAATTACTTTTACCAGCCATTGGAGAAGTACTGGCCGTGTAAAATACCCCGTAACGTTAAAGCATAAAATAATCTACTAAACGGAATATCTTTTATAAATAATTGATTATAAATAAATAACCATTAATAAAGCAAACAGTTAATTAAAGAATCATTCAGAAATGCTGCATATAAATATGCATATTTATTGTTTTATGAAAATCAGGCTTATTTTTGTGTATAGTTTAAAACGATTCTGGGCTATAGCTTTCTCCCCCGCACCA
Organism: Adhaeribacter sp.; assembly: GCF_057359045.1. Classification (NCBI taxonomy): domain Bacteria; kingdom Pseudomonadati; phylum Bacteroidota; class Cytophagia; order Cytophagales; family Hymenobacteraceae; genus Adhaeribacter; species Adhaeribacter sp. The sequence continues at coordinate 28,467 of NZ_JBMQUD010000007.1, read as the reverse complement.
TAGCCTGGTCTTTTTAAAAATTGCCGGCAACTATTTTTTTTCTAAATATCTTTGCTGTTCTTATCCCAAAGTTCTAACCTTACTCTATGTCGCCTACTTTTATTATTAGTATTGTAGCGGGTTATTTCTGCTTGCTTATGATTATTTCATTTATCACCAGCAGCAAAAACGAATCTACCGAAAGTTTCTTTTTAGCCAATCGGAAATCGCCGTGGTTTGTGGTTGCTTTTGGTATGATTGGTACTTCTTTGTCGGGGGTTACCTTTATATCTATTCCGGGCATGGTGGCCCAATCCCAATTTTCTTATTTGCAGTTGGTTCTGGGTTATTTAGTGGGTTACCTGGTAATTGCTACTATTTTAATGCCGCTTTATTACCGTTTAAACCTGATTTCTATTTATACTTACCTGGAGCAACGTTTTGGCTTTTGGTCTTATAAAACCGGTGCTTTTTTCTTTTTGCTGGCCCGTACCATTGGGGCTGCTTTGCGCTTATATGTGGTAGCCGGGGTGTTGCAATTAGCCGTATTTGATGCTTTGGGTATTCCTTTTTGGGCTTCGGTACTTATTACCATTTTACTCATATGGGTTTATACCTTCCGGGGTGGTATGAAAACCATTATCTGGACCGATACTTTCCAGACATTGGCTATGCTGATTTGTGTGGGTTCGACCATTATCCTGATATCTGAGGACCTGAATCTTTCTTTTCAAGGGTTGGTAAACACTATCGACCAGAGCGAATATTCGCAGGTATTTTTCTGGGATTACAAAGATTCCCGCTATTTTATTAAACAGTTTTTATCGGGTGCTTTTATTACCATTGTAATGACCGGGCTGGACCAGGACATGATGCAAAAAAACCTGAGTTGCAAATCGTTAGCCGATGCTCAGAAAAACATGTTCTGGTTTAGTATTATCCTGGTTTTTGTAAATATTTTATTTTTGTCGCTGGGCGCTTTGCTGTATTTATACGCTGCTAATAAAGGCATTGCTTTACCCGCCAAAGGCGACGATGTGTTCCCATTCCTGGCGTTAAATCATTTTTCGGACTTTGCGGGCATTGTATTTATATTAGGAATTGTAGCCATTACCTACGCCAGTGCCGATTCGGCGCTCACCGCTCTTACAACCTCTTTTTGCGTCGATTTCCTTAATTTTGATAAACGGCCCGAGCAAGAACGCCAGCGCTACCGCTTTTTGGTGCACATAGGGTTTTCGGGCTTGCTCATGCTGGTAATTGTAATTTTTAGAATTATAAACGACCAAAGTGTAGTAAATGCCGTTTTTAAAATTGCCGGCTACACATACGGTCCGCTTTTGGGGCTGTTTAGTTTTGGGGTATTTATCCAGCGCAATGTACGCGATAATCTGGTACCGGTGGTATGCGTTTTGGCACCGCTTCTAACGTACATTATTAACCTAAACTCAAAAGAATGGTTATGGGGCTATGAATTTGGTTTTGAAGTGCTTATCCTAAACGGTATTTTAACTATTCTGGGTTTACTCAGTATATCTAAATCTAAAACCGTTACGCTGGAAGCGGCTATTTAACTTAATAATTTTAATTAGCCGCAAATTTTAACCGGCCAGTATATAAATTATAGGACAAAGGTAAACTTAACCGGAGCCGGGAATGTTGTATTACCGGTATAAGGTTAAAACATTTACCGGAATAATGCCGTGGAATTTTTACCTTTGCCCTTACGCTTGGCTGTTTGCCATTTACATTGCTTACCAGATATTATAGTTCATGGATAAAAACCGCGCCGGATTAAAACCGGACACAACTTCCGGAAAAGAAACTAAAAAACGCATCAGCAAAGAAAGTTTCCAAAAAGGAGTTCGCATTTTTACTTACGTAAAACCTTACCGCTTTAAGTTTTTTATCGGCCTTATTTTCCTGGCGCTATCCAGTAGTACTTTTATGATCTTCCCGGCCTTAACCGGTCAACTGGTAGATAGTGCCACCGGGCAGGCTTCGCGCCTCCTGAAAGATATCAATTACATTGCCCTGGGTTTATTTGGAGTAATTTTACTTCAAGGCATCTTTTCTTTTTTTCGGATTTACTTTTTTGCCCAGGTTAGCGAAAATACCGTAGCCGACATCCGGCGGTCGCTATACGCCAAATTTGTGGTTTTACCCATTCCGTATTTCGAGCAAAAAAGAGTAGGCGAAATAACCAGCCGCATTACTTCCGATGTTGCACAATTACAGGATACCCTTTCTATTACCTTAGCCGAACTTTTCCGCCAATTAGTTACCCTGATTGTGGGGGTCATTATTATTATGGTTATTTCGGTTAAGTTATCCTTGTTTATGCTGGCTACTTTTCCGGTTCTGGTGCTCCTGGCTTTTATATTTGGTAAAAGAATAAAAAAACTTTCTAAAGCCACCCAAGACGAAATTGCCAAAACCAATATCATTGTAGAAGAAACCCTGCAAGCCATTAATGTGGTAAAAGCATTTACCAACGAAATGTTTGAAGTTGGTCGTTATAACCGCTCTTTGTCTAAAGCCGTTCAGTTTGCTTTGCGCGGCGCTTATTTTCGCGGGGCTTTTGTCTCTTTTATTATTGTAGGTTTGTTTGGCGGTATCATTCTGGTACTCTGGTTTGGTGCCTCACTCGTCGAAAGCAAAGAACTTTCTATTGGGCAGCTGGTGCAGTTTATAATCTATACAACGTTTATTGGAGCTTCAGTGGGTGGCTTAGGCGATTTATATGGTAAAGTTCAATCGTCGTTGGGCGCTGCCGACCGGGTTCTCGAAATTATAGACGAGCCGGTTGAACCAACGCACCTCCCCACTTTACCCACCGAAAAAGATTTTAGCATTCAGGGCAATATTTCTTACCAGCACGTAGCGTTCTCTTACCCCACCCGGCCCGATATAGCGGTACTTAAAGATATCTCCTTTACCATTAATGCCGGTGAAAAAATTGCCTTAGTTGGCCCGAGCGGCGCAGGTAAATCTACTATTGTGCAATTGCTCATGAAGTTTTACGAGCTAAGCGCCGGTCAGATAAATATTGATGGCCAAAATATAAACGAAATTAATTTAACCCAACTGCGGCAGAATATAGGTATTGTACCGCAAGAAGTATTGCTGTTTGGGGGTTCTATCCGCGAAAATATTGTTTATGGTCGGGCTAATGCCACCGAAGAGGAAATCATTGCGGCTGCCCGTAAAGCCAATGCTTATGATTTTATTCAATCGTTTCCCGAAGGTTTAGACACCTTGGTGGGCGAACGCGGCATAAAATTATCGGGTGGTCAGCGGCAGCGGATTGCTATTGCCCGGGCTATTTTAAAGAACCCGGCAATTCTTATTCTGGATGAAGCGACCAGTTCTCTGGACTCTGAATCAGAAAAGCTGGTACAAGGCGCCATGGACGAACTCATGAAAAACCGGACCAGCATTATAATTGCGCACCGTTTATCTACCATTCGCAAAGCCGATAAAATATTAGTTATTGAAAACGGCCGCATTGTGGAGCAGGGCCGGCACGAAGATCTTTCGGTAAGCGAAAACGGTTTATATGCTAATTTGCTTAAACTGCAATTTGAGTTAAGCTAAAAATAATTAGCACCAAAAAAGCACTTGCCTTTGCAATATTTGCATCTGGCAAGTGCTTTGCTTTTTACCAGAATCATAAATTCTTAATCCGCCAAGATTTTTCAAGGATAAAATCAAAAGGCTTTTATCTGAGCTAATTGCTTCTTTTTCCGCTTTTTAAGTCTGATTAAAGGATTCGTTTTTCAGGATATAAAGGAGCAATTCTGCTATTATATTTAAGCTACTTAGAATAAGTCCGGCTTTATTGCGTTATTTGCATATACCAATACTGGTTTTAGCTTGCTTTAGAAGAAGAAACTCTTTTGGTATTAAGTTTACAAGGCAATTCGGAATTTAACTTCGTCATTTATTGTCTATAATATAATACAAAATAAATGCTTTAAACCAAAAGCGTTCTTTTCTGTTACTTACCTGATTAATTATTGATAACCCCTTTCTGGTTTATCGCCAGTAAAGACCTATATTTTTAGCCTAGCCAAATTATATTAATTTGGATAAGCATGCCGCTTTAAAAAAATTGTAGCAGTAATATTTTTCTTTCAGCCAAATGCTTAACTAAATTATTTATGAGTGCTAAAATTAAATTTACTAATAAAGATAAATCTGCTTTTTTTGCTGTTACACGCCAGCGCGTGGATGCTTACTTAAAAGAAAATGGTGTTTCTAAACATGCCAACAAAGCTATGTGGGCAAAAGCTATATTTTTTTTAAGTGGCTTTTTCTCGCTTTACTTACTTATTATACTGGGTAATTTTCATTTAGGCGTAATTTTTGGCCTAACTCTACTCTTAGGTATTTTTAGTGCCTTTATTGGGTTTAATATTTGTCACGATGCCATTCATGGTTCCTTCTCGGCCAACCAGAATATTAACAAAACCTTTGCTTTTGTTTTTAATTTAATTGGTGCCAGCCCTTATATCTGGAGCATTTCGCACAATGTTGTACACCACACCTACACCAATATTCCGGGCCACGACGAAGACATAGAAGTAGCACCGGGCTTAATCCGGATCTCGACGGAAGAAGAAGTAAACAGTATTCAGCGGTTTCAGCACATTTATGCTTTTGGTTTATACAGCCTGGCATCTTTATCGTGGGTAATCCGGAAAGATTTTGTAAAGTTTTTTCAGAAAAAAATAGGTGAGCACCCAACTACGCACCACCCCAAACGCGAATATTTTAACTTGTTTTTTTACAAAGCCCTTTATTATTTTTTATTTATAGTATTGCCCTTGTTGGTTCTGGATATTACCTGGTGGCAATTTATTATAGGTTTTATTTGTATGCACCTGGCCGAAGGTCTGGTAATGGGGCTGGTGTTTCAGTTGGCGCATGTGGTAGAAGGCACGCATTTTCCGCAACCCAACGAGCACGGTAATATTGAAGAGGCTTGGGCCAATCACCAGATGTACACCACTGCCAATTTTTCAACGAACAGTAAATTAGCGGGTTTTTTATTAGGCGGACTTAACCAGCAAATAGAACATCACCTTTTTCCGAAAGTTTGCCATATCCATTACCCGGCTATTTCTAAAATTGTAAAGCAAACGGCCGCCGAATACAATTTACCTTACCTGGAAAGCCCTACCTTTTTTAAAGCGCTCCAATCGCATTACCGCATGTTAAAAAAACTGGGCCACGACGAATTTAAACTGCAGCGTAGTTTAAAATTAGCCCGTGTAGCCAATTAATATTTAAGTAGTCGGCTTAAAGCCTTTATTTCATATTTGGGCAGGTCGGGTTAATAATAACCGGCTCACGCAAATACTTATATGAAATAAACGCTTTGCTAAAATCCCCTTTTAAAGACAGTTAAGCGGTAAGTGGGGCATACTTGAATAATATTCTCTTAATAGTTTCAAAAAAGTGCAGTGTAAATCTGGTTTTTAGCGTATAAGTAAAAATACGCAAGCCAGTTTTTATTAAAACCCGCTGTTTAAAGCATTTAAGGTTTAGGTCTAATTTGTTTAAAACAACTCGTTTTAGGGCTGATGACCCTTTTACATTGCTTTCGCTTTTTTTCTACGGCATGTTCATATTTAGCGCAAGCATCCGATAACAAAGAACCTTTCCTTTCAAATTATATTATGAATCAACTTACAAAAAAATTTAAAACCGGCGATAAAGTTATTGCTGCTACGGGTGGTGTAACCATGACGATAGATTATTTTACTAAAAATGGCAAATACAATTGTAAATGGCACGATGGTACCGAATTGAAGGAAGGAGAATTTAACCCGGAATTGCTTCAATTAAAAAGTAACCGCACTTAAGTTTTACTATCTATTTAACTATATTCTTCGGTTTATTAATTCTATATTGATGCAGCAGGGTTACAGAACTAAAAAGAGTAATAACCTTTAACATTATTCCTACCAACTACTTATCTTATGATGATAGAAAATGAAAATGCAGTAGTACTAGACGATGTAAAAAAACTAATATTAGAATTTTGTGTATTGCCGCAAGGTAAATCAGAGATTTTGCAGCATATTAATGTAGAAATAAACCAGCAAAACTTTAGCAAGTTTGTTATAAAACTGGTTGACCAACGCTACATTGCCTCTAGCTTTTTGCGCAAGCGCAACTCAATAAATCAAAAATATATTATTACTAAAAAAGGCTTAAACTACCTGAAAGCCATAGCTTAATTTGGCAAGCTTTCTATTTTGTGAAATTAACTAATAGGTATTGGGGCAGCATAAACCATATTTGGTAAAGGAAAAATTTTATTTAATTATTCTTTTGGCAGATATTGCCGGCTTTAATGGCTGGAACTAGTTTAATTTTAAATTCTGCATTACTTCTTTTTTAATTATAGTACAGAATATTTTTAATTACGTATCAGGCATTATTCTTAAATAATGTAATTAAAAGTAACCTAAACCTGCCCATGCGGATTCCTTTTTTCTATGGATTTCTTTGCTGTTGTATTTTTGTACCTTTTATTAGCCGAGCCCAGGAACCGCGAATGCGGTATAGTGCCGATAAAGCCTTATACCTGGAGTTAGGCGGTAGCGGTGGCTTAACCGCTAATTTCGATTACATAACTATGGAATCGGGCAACTTTAAAGGTAGTGTACGATTAGGCGCCGGCGGTTACCCCACTACCATTAATGGTCAGCGAAAGATTATACCTATTGTACCGTTGGAGTTTTTAGGCTTTGTGGGCAGCGCAGCTGGTAATTTAGAAGGTGGTATTGGCTATACGCACCGGTTTTCTTCGGAGCCCACCGAACCCGACTATTACATAACTGGCCGGCTGGGTTTGCGTTTTCAAAAACCTAAGGGTGGTTTTCTTTTCCGGTTAAGTTACGTGCCGCTGTTTTATAAAGACTTAGAAAGCCGCCGGCAAAACTATACCCTATCGCCGGCTTTTGCTTTAAGTGTAGGCACCAGCTTTTAATGACTAATCATTTTTATTATCTGGTAATTTAGGTTTTTATTACCAGCCTTTTCTTAAATTTACCAGTAGGTTTGTTATAACAATTAGAAAACGCCCTAATGAAAATGAAAAGAAAAGGAATTGCTTTTGCCGTATTAATTGGCCTGGCAGCAGCTTTTGGTGCGCCGGCAACGGCCCAACTTACCACTCCGGCGGCGAGTCCGCAAGCTATGGTTACGCAACGGGTTGGATTAACCGATATTACCGTTAAATATTCGCGGCCCAGTGCTAAAGGACGTAAAGTTTTTGGTGAAGTACGCCCTTACGGCGAGCCCTGGCGCACCGGTGCCAACGCTGCTACCGTTATTGAGTTTAAAGAACCGGTAACCTTACAAGGCACCAAAGTACCGGCCGGCGAATACGCCATCTACACCATTCCGGGCGAAACCGAATGGACCGTTGCTTTTAGCAAAAACACTAAAATAGGCGCTAACACCCAGGATTATAAAGCCGAAGACGATGTGGCCCGCTTTAAAGTGAAGCCGGTTAAAACGTCGACTAAAACCGAAACCCTGACCATCAACTTTGCAGATTTAACCCCGGCCACCGCCAATCTTGAGATATTATGGGAATACACGTCGGTTAAAGTTAAAATCATTACCGATGTAGATAGCAAAGTAATGGCCCAGATTCAGGAGCAGGTAATTAATGCCAAAGACGTTAAACCCGAAATGTATGTGGCAGCCGCTAATTACTACTTCGATACGAACAAAGACCCGAAAAAAGCACTAGAATGGATTAGATTGGCAAACGCCAAAGATCCTAAATTCTGGACCCTGCACGCGCAAGCTAAAATTGAGGCTAAAAACAAAGATTATAAAAGCGCCATTGCAACCGCCGAAAAATCTATGGCTATGGCCAAAGAATCTAAAAACAGCGATTACGTGCGCATGAACGAGAAAGCCATTGCCGAATGGAAAACCGCTAAATAATCATTAATCTAATTATAGATTTAATGTTTGACGGCTCTAAGAAGTTCTTAAGTAAATAATTAAAGTAACGCTTTAGCATTTATCATTATCTACTTGGAGTTCTGCTGCTGTATATAAATATTAGTTCTTGCAAATTAAAAAAGCCACCTTAATAGGTGGCTTTTTTAATTTTCTAATATCATGTTATTAGTTATTAGCATAGAGATAGCAAAATATTCGATTGCACTACAACTGATACATTTATTAGGAAACACTAATTTTTTTAAAAATTTCAAAGACCTTGTTCATTGCTTCCTCATTTAAACCTATCATAGGTTTAGTTAAGACACAATTTTCTTTAATTTTTTCTGGCAATCCATTAATAGAAAGATCATCGTCAATAATTATAAAATCTTCAGTATCTCGATTCTTTTCAACCCACTTCATAATTTCTGCAGCACGGTTTTCAATTTCGGCAACTGTTGAACTATTATTTACTTTTGAAATAGCGCAAGGGTATATACCTCTTGCTTCGAAAAGCTTCTGCCATTCAGTAATTGAATAATTTATTCTATGGGTTGATGTTAAAACAATCGAAGCATTGGTTTCTTTTATTATTTTAGATAGACATTGGGATGCTTTTTCATTGAACTTCAAAAAACCATCAGTCTGCAATTCTACCGGTTTCCAAGCTGGCGTATTAATTAATACGCCATCAATATCTAAAAGTATTTTCATGATTGTATCAACTACCCATTCCAGTTCAGCTATGTTACGGCAGATTGCCGCAAAGGTATAGTTAGCGGTAGTTATTCATTTCTAATACTAAATGTTTCCCATCCATCGTAATCTCCTTCATATTCTTGTGAAAGTCGCCAAAGGTCAATAACAATATTGTTTATAGTTTCTTCATCTACCTTGTCTATGTGAGAAATATGTAATTTAAATTTATTCTCATCTAACTCCTCTTCAAAACTAAGTTCTTCTATTTTGAAGCCCTTATCCTTAATTTTCTCCCAATAAAGCTCCCTGTTAGCTTCCTCTTTAAAATAAATCCAGTGGTCAATTTGTCTGGGTATTTCGGGTTGGTCTCCATGTTCTTCTAAATTTCTAAGAACTTTTATATTAGTAATTTTCTGATAGTCTTCCGGACATGGAAAAAGAAAATCAAAATAAAATTCCCAATCTTCATCTTCCCAAACTTGGTACTCATAAGTATAGTTAGGAAATCTAACCATTACCTCTGAAATAAACTTGTCATGCAAAAGGGTACTCTCTGCGTAGTAATAGAATTTTCTAAAACCACTACACAAAGTTTTACCTACAAAAAAAGCATTCAACTTTGATTCTATAGTTTCTTCTAACTCATCCTCTATTTGCCCTAAGGCTTCCCACTCATTCTCTTCCGGAAAACCATCCTCTCTATCAGACAGCAGCTTTACAGTAATTTCTAATACATTCTTTTTATCTTTTAAAGGCGCAAACCTTCTTAGTTCTAAGTCTAGTCCAATAAATGCAGGCTTATTATCAATGGTACAGTTATAAATATCCCAATCAGGTTCGTAAGTATTTTCCTCCATTACTAATTTAATTTTAATTGCTGCCAGCTTGAAAATAGTCGTTATACAGGTGTTTGTATTTCCTATATTAACAAGAATATTCCTACCGATAAACTATTTTGGGCTTTATTTAAAATTATGTACGCTCAGTCTATAAATAAATTACTTTTTGTCTTCTTCCGGGAGAAAGGTTTGGAAAATGTACCCGAATAATATTACCGCCAAGCAGCCAACCGGATTAAGCCACAGGAAAGCCAAATCAGTACTCAGGTAAGTGACAATCACAATGGTTTCGGCCAGTACGGCTGCCCAGAATACGGCTCTAGCCTTAATATATTTTAGGTAAAAGCCTACCACAAAAATACCCAGAATGGTACCGTAGAAAAGCGAACCCAATATATTTACTGCCTGAATTAAGTTATCGAGGCGCGAAGCCAAAGTAGCAAACCCAATGGCAAATAAGCCCCAAACGACGGTTAATACTTTAGATACCTGTACAAAATGCAGATCGTTGCCCTGCTGCTTAAAATTGCGTTTGTAAATATCAATAAGCGAGGTAGAAGCCAGCGCATTTAGTTCTGAAGCGGTAGACGACATTGAGGCACATAGAATTACCGCCAGCAAAAGCCCGATAATACCGGTGGGCATATACTGCATTACAAAAGAAATAAAAACGTAATCGGTATCTTTGGTTTCGGCTTTGGGATTGGCTTTTTTAATCAGGTCTTTTACCCCGGTCCGAATTTCTTTACTCGTGGTTTCTAGTGCACTTAACTTCTCCCGCGACTCTGCAATTACCTGTTCATTTTCGAATTGAATGCCTCGCACCATTTCTTTTACTACACGGCTTTTGTCTTTGAAATTTACGTTATGCTGGGTCTCCAATTCAATCAGATCGGCCGCGTAGGGCGTTTCATAAAGCTTTTCTTTTTGTATTTTATTAAAATACACCGGCGGTTGCACAAATTGGTAAAACACAAACACCATTACGCCAATAAACAGAATAATAAACTGCATCGGTATTTTCAGGAGGCCGTTAAACAGCAAACCCAAACGGCTTTCGGTAATAGAACGCCCGGTTAAGTAACGTGCCACCTGCGACTGGTCGGTGCCAAAATAAGATAAAAACAAAAACAAACCACCGGTAATGCCCGACCATACATTATACCGATCGTTCAGGTCAAAAGAAAAACTAACCAAATTAAGCTTACCCATTTCGCCGGCCACCTGTACAGCATCGGTAAAAGTTACATCGGCGGGGAGCATATTGATCACAATAAACCCAGCTACCAGCATGCCTCCCATCATTACGGCCATTTGCTGCTTCTGGGTAACACTTACCGCCCGGGTACCACCTATAACGGTATAAAAGACTACAACCAGCCCCAAAAACCAAATGGTAATGTTTATGTTCCAATCTAATATAGAGGAAAGAATAATGGCCGGTGCGTAAATGGTAATACCGGCCGCTAAGCCCCGTTGCACCAGAAACAAAAATGCGGCCAGCGAGCGGGTTTTAAAATCGAAACGGCTTTCGAGGTATTCGTAGGCGGTATATACTTTTAACTTGTAAAAAATAGGAATAAAAGACACCGAGATAATAACCATGGCTAGGGGCAAGCCAAAATAGAATTGCAGAAAGCGCATACCGTCTTCGTAGGCTTGCCCGGGCGTAGATAAAAAAGTAATGGCACTGGCTTGCGTGGCCATAATCGACAAGCAAATGGTCCACCATTTTTCGGAATTATTGCCTTTTAAATAGCCCTGGATATCTTGTTCGCCGCGGGTTTTCCAGATACCATATAACGTAATAAAAGCCAGGGTGCCCAGCAGTACACACCAATCCAGTATACTCATTCGAAATACCGGGTTATTGTATAAAATATTACAATCTCCAGAACCAATACCACCATTACTAAAGCATACAGCGGGCGCCAGGAGTTAAAAAATGGCGGTTTATCGGTTTCTTCGTTTGTTTGCATATATCTATATTTTACAACCGGTAAAAGTAAGCAGGTTAAATATATTTAAATTAAATATTTTTATTAACCTCTTTAACCCTGTTTAAACAAATTAAACCGCGGCAAGTTATGGCCATATTCAACCATAAACTGGCCTAAGCTTAGTTTAAGAGAATAAAAGCAAAATCTCACAAATGTTTCTATAACGGGCAAAAAGGTTTTTTGGTACTTAGCTAATCTGGCTAAGATGCTTATTTTTAACTTAAAACTACTATACACCTTGGTTATGAGCTACTTTCGAACAAAAGTAATTATATGTTGTTTAATGCAATTGTGTAAAAGGCTTACTGCTGGTATTTTCTTAAATAATTGTGCCGGGTAGTTACTTTGCTTAAAAGCCGCAACAACAGCTAAAACGTTTATACGTCCCTCCGATTGGCTAATAAAAATCATCTGATTCATTTTCTCGCGTTTTATAAACCACTTTCCTTCTTTAAGCCATCCAGATTTAATTACCTTAATATTTTGTCTTTTATCATTCAAATTATTAGCCCTAAATCTCACAATCTAACAGAATATACAATTGTATTATTTTAATACTTTACTAGGACGTCATTTTTTTTAATCTTTGTTAAAGGGCTCAGAACGGCTATTAGGGTATTTATATTATAAACATAATCAACCATTAATAATAAAGCACCGTATGATTATAGTGAAAGCAATGTTGATATTAAAAATTGCAAATATAATTTTATTCAGATATTAAATACTATTAAAATATGAATCGTCATCCGGAATCAGTACCGCAACCGCACGAAAATAACCCGCATAACACCCAAAATGTTATACCGGTAATAGAAGAACAAGTGCAGGTAAACAAAGAGGTAGTTGAGTCTGGTACCATGCGCATTTCTAAAACAGTACACGCAGAAGAAGTTACGGTAAACGTACCGATAACTTATAACGAACACGATGTAGAACGGGTAGCCGTAAACCAGTTTGTAGATGCGCCACCGCCCATCCGCTACGAAGGCAATACCATGATAATACCTATTCTGGAAGAAGTAGTGGTAGTAGAAAAACGTCTGAAAGTGGTAGAAGAGCTGCGGGTTACTGCCCGGCAGGTACAAACGGCGAGTTCGCAACAGGTTACCCTTTTAAAAGAAGAAGTTAACGTAACCCGGACAAGCGAAGGCGCTAACCGAAGTAACGGGAATCCGGTAGAAATAAATATTATACCTACCCGTAACGAGTAAAACATTACCTGGCTTTACGCCCATTTATATTAATCCTTAACCTTTAAATTTAAAAACTAAAACTATGGCACAAACAGTGATTGGAATTTTCGACAACGCAACTGAAGCGCAAAATGCAGTACAACAATTGGTAAGCAATGGCTTTATGCGTAACAACATAGATATAGCTGACCGGAGCACAACCGGCACCAACACCAGTACTTACGACAATGACCGGGATGATGACAGCATTGGCGGTTTTTTCCGGAATTTATTTGGCACTGACGATGATGCCGATAAATATTCCAGAGTAGCCCGCAGAGGTTGCACTGTAACCGTACATGCGCAATCAGAAGATGAGGCAGACCGTGCCGCCGATATTTTAGATGATAATGGTGCTGTTGATGTGGATGAAAAAGAACAGCAGTACCGCTCTACCGGCACTACTGGTATTACCGGCGCTTTAACCTCGGGCACCGCCGGCGTTATAAATACCGGAACCACTACCACCGATACAGACTATAACCGCACCACCGATACAGACTATAATCGCACCAATAGCCTGACGGATGATTTTACCACCGACCGACGCGATGATTTTACCCGTGATAGTGGCACTTCTATTCCGATTATAGAAGAAAACCTGGCGGTAGGTAAAAGAGAAACCGAAACGGGCGGCGTTCGGGTACGAAGCCGTATTGTAGAACGCCCTGTAGAAGAACATTTACGCTTACGCGAAGAGCATGTACATGTAGAGCGCAACCCGGTTAATCGTCCGGCTACCGATGCGGATTTAAATGCTTTCCGGGAAGGAACAATAGAACTTACCGAACACGCCGAAGTGCCGGTAGTTAACAAAGAAGCCCGCGTAGTAGAAGAAATTACCTTGGGCAAAGAGGTAACCGAACGCGACGAAGTAATTCGGGATACTGTCCGGAAAACGGAAGTAGATGTAGATAATCTAAGTACCGACCGTACCTTAGATAGAACCGATAATCGTTACACAACCGACACGGACACTGATTACAACAATACGGGTTCTACCAGAATTTTAGATAATGATCCTGACCGGGACAGAGATACAACTTTATAATCTAAAAAGTTAAATCAGAAAAGCGGTAGTCATTTAATTGGCTACCGCTTTTTTTATACACTGATAATAAAAGTCCTCCTGTGCTTATCAAAAGAGTTCTTAATTCTATGTATATCAGATTAGGTTGTAACGAACTGTTTAGCCTAACATGAAAATGTTAAACGCCATTATCAAAGGATAATATTATTAAACTTGTAAATGAATCAATGCTTATTAGAATTTTGTAAATCAGTGCACTATCATAAAAAAAATAATGTTTTAATTTTACTTCTGCGGATAAAAGTAGAGATTAACTAATGGGCTAAATCTTTTTTCACTTAAAGTAAAATACCCCGAATTATCTAAGGCAAAGGAAATGGCTTCTCCTTGCGGTTCTATCTGGTAAGGCAGTTCACGGTAAGGCTTTTGCAAAGCGGTAGCAATATTTTCGTTGGGTAAGCGGCTGTAGCTGTAAATATTGGTATATGTTTTTACCAGTATCTGTTTGCCATCTGGAGAAAGAGCAGCGCCTACCACACCCGTGTACTTTAATTTTCCTACTAAAATAGCTAGGTTTGTTTTTGTTAAACTATAAGGGGCTTTAATCTGATAAATCAGCGAAAGAGTGTCGCGTTTGGTTAAGATATAAATATCTTCTGTTCGCGGATCAACCAGAAAAGCCTCGGCATCGTGTGATGTATTGGGGTATTTGAACCGAATACGATTTATTGTGGTAATAGTATCTTGGCTCGGTTTAGGCTCCGGGAAACGGTAAAAAGAATAATTTATGTAACGCCTTAAGTTATCGCCGGTATCAGCGATAAATATTTCGTTCCAAACCAAGGCCATTTCTTCCCAGTCGCGGTTTTTAATACCTTTTAAATATACCCGCCGTTTTACTTGGCCGGTATGTGTTATTAAGTACAACTGGTTTTTGTTGCCGCTGTCTTCATGCACCCACAAATGTTTTGGATGCGTTTTACTATCGGCTATGCCAGAAGCTTCGGCAATAAGCGGTACTACCGGATGAGTAATAATCTGAATGCCCGGCGGCAAAGAATTTAATGGGTAAATAACAGCACTTAAGGCAAAAACAATCTTTTGTACGAATAAAAAAATAAAGTAAGGCATGCCCCAATTTAGGTAAATTAAATCAGGAATGTAGCGGCCTTACAAACCTAGTCTCACTTTATAAAAAGATTTAATAGCCGGTTAGTTTCCGAAAAATTATAGATTGATGAAGCTGATTAAAACACTTCAGGTATTAAATCTATCTAAATATTTAGTAAAAACCCCGACGCATGATTTACTGCCGGGGTTTAGCTATTTATAAAAGTTTATGAAACTAAATTGTTAATCCTGAGGTACCTGCGATCTTTGGTAATTACCCACCGACCCATCGCTGTAATGTACGCGCCAGGCTTGCACACCGCCATTGCCTGGCACAAATTCTATATTGCTGTAATTACTTGATTTAGCCGGGTATAATTCACTGGCGCCATAATTTTTAGATACCCCATTCTGGCTGGAGGAACAAGTATTATAGCTGCGGTAATTGCCATCGGCCGGGTGAAACTTAATGGTTTTGTTGTTCATATCAATTTCTACCGTTCCTTCTTTGTAGCCTAACACTTGTGACCGGCAGTTGTAAGATGTATTGGTGTAATAAAAATATTCTTTGGCCCTACCGTCTTTGTAAAAACGATAACCCAATGCCAACTCATAAGCTGCCCCCTGGTACGTACCGTTGTAGTTCCAGAAATTGCTTATCGACGTAGTGCCGTTTAGCCAATATCCTACCAGTTCGTCGGGCACCTCCGTGCGGGGTTGGTCGGGGTAAATGTTAGTGGTTTCTTCTTCGGTACAACTTACTGTACCAAACAGACTAAGCATACAGAAGCACATCCAAAAGGTGATTTTTTTCATAGTTTTAGGTTAGAGTTTAGGTTTGATATATTGACAATAAATTTCTATTTATCAGCTAATTGAAATATTACAATAATACTAGTTAGTAAAAAACACCTCCATAAGGGAAATACCAATTATTCTCTTCCCACCATTCTTTCCCGGCTGGAATCTTCTAATTCTATAGAATGACCGGTGGGGAAAACTATTTGCCAGGCAACTATGTAATACTCTATTTACTATTTGGTATAAGGTTTATAGAATTAAATCTAAAAGTTCTCTTGTTAGGTAAGTTCGCTTAAGAAACCACTCCGCTCTTATTAAAAGCAGATTTGTTAAGTTTTTAATAAGAGCATACCCCAAAGTAATTCCGGGAAGTAGGGATTTTAAAATATTAATTCTTGAAGGCCGGAACAGGGTAATTGAATGCCGAAAACATTGGTTTAAATCCATGAAATTTTTGAGACGAATAAGGTAAAGGTGGGTATTCCGTATATCTACTTACGTATAACTATTATACAATTAAACCGTGAAATGGAAGGCAATTAAATCTCTTTAAATCAAGTAAATATTTTAACCCATTCCATTTCTAAAATATGTTTATTCAATTTCTATATGAAACAGCTTGCGCCCATCTTAAAAAGCGCCAGTTCATTAATGCCGCGGGTATTTTATCGCTTCAAACAATATTTACTTTTATTATATCTATAATTAGCGGCCGCCAGGTTTTTAACGGCAAACCATATAGGCATTTTAAATATTCTCCTGGAGTAAAATTTATCGGGGTTTTAATGTTAGTTTGCATTTTCCTAAGTGGTTGTGCTACCTCTAAATTAGGAGCATCGGGCCAACAGAAAACGGCCGGTAAAACCTTTGTAATTGTGGGTGCTTCCAGCGGTTTTGGCCGGGGCGTTGCCGAACAGTTGGGTTCGTATAAAGCCAACGTAGTACTGGCCGCCCGCCGCACCGATTTACTCGAAGAAATTGCAACTAAAATCAGGGCAGCCGGAGGTAAAGCGCTGGTGGTTACAACCGATATAACAAAACCCGAAGAAGTACAGCGGCTCGCCGAAACCACTTTACAGGAGTTTGGTAAATTTGATGTATGGATTAATATGGCCGGCGTAGGTGCTATTGGGCGCTTCTGGGAAATTCCTCTCTCCGACCAAGCGCAGATTGTAGACATTAACCTGAAAGGAATTATATACGGCAGCCATGCGGCCATTAAACAGTTCCGTTCACAAGGCTACGGGACTTTAATTAATTTGGGCTCTGTAGAAAGCAATGTTCCGCTGGCTTACCATGCCTCTTATGCGGCTACCAAAGGAGCTATTTTAAATTTTGATCAGGCATTAAACCAGGAACTTAGGCTGAACGGGCATAAAAATATTCGGGTAATTACCGTAGAACCTTGGGCCGTAGATACGCCTTTCTGGCGGCATGCAGCTAATTACAGTGGCGGCACTCCCCGGATGGCAGCTATGGACCCGCCCCAAAAAGTTGTTAATGCGGTCATTCGGGCTTCGCTCCGGGGCCGAAACGAAAAGCCTGTAGGCTGGAAAGCCAAAGGCGCCTGGATTTCGGACCGACTTTTTCCGCGATTTACCGAACGTTTATCGGCCAATATAGTTCACCGCTACCAGATAAAAACAGCCCCGCCCGCTCCAGCTTCGTCCGGCTCGGTGTATGACCCCATGGCTGCCGGCCGCGGTGTAGACGATGGGGTTCGTAAACGGATGAAAGAAGAAAAAAAGCAACGCAAGGCACAAAAAAGAATGGTGAAAAAAGGTTAAAAGTTTCTAATATTTTTTACATCTAATTTTTCCAAGAAAGCGACATAGTATGGCAAGGTCATAATTTTTATATGTTAGTACTTACCCAAGTAAAAGAGCTGTTGCCAGGCAACAGCTCTTTTGCTTTTAGTTAGAATCTAATTAAATTTTTACCAGATGATATCGCTATATAGTAGCTCCAACCGTTATTCCTGCATTTACACCCGCAAATATATAGATTTAACTTTTTTAATAATTTATTTAATTATTTTTTAAAACCTCTAAATCCGATCTGCTATCCCACTCCGTAGGTAACGAAATATTTCACTAAATCCTTTAAATATTTCATCTATGAGAATTTTTACCAGAACCAGACCTAAGATCTGGCTGATGGTACTGGCTATTGCCGTACTGTCTATTATTGGGTTTAAAAACAACTTTGTTGAGTCTTCCAGTCACCGGGAAGCGCCCATGATTATGAACGACCCCCTGGCCGATAACACCGATGTGTATGCGTTTCGGAATCCGGCTAACCCCAACAACATGGTTATTATCGCCAATTTTATTCCAGTGCAGGCGCCACACGGCGGACCTTATTATTACAACTTCGGGGAAAATATTGCTTATGACATCCACATTAAAAACAATGCCAGTACTACTATCGACGATATTATCTACCGTTTTGAGTTTGTCCTGAAAAATGAAGACCCTACTACTTTCTTTAAATACCGGTTGGGTAAAGAAAATGTAAAAGCAAATTACTTCTGCAGCAAAAGCTTAGATGGTGGCAAAACCTGGTCCCGGATTGTATATTTAGGCAAAGTAGCACCACCCGATGCGGGTCCGCGTTCTATAGAAAGTGCCGTAGGCCTCAATACACCTTACGAAGCCCTGATGAGCGCCGCAATTGAAACTTCTGGCCAGCGCGAAAAAATATTCTGCGGCCAGGTAGACGATCCTTTCTTCGTGGATATTGGCGGCATTGCAGATTTAGGAAATATCCGGCCCAACAATGCGCCCGATGGTTTAGCTAAATTAAACGTGCATACCATTGCTATGGATATTCCGATTGAAAACCTGCAAAAAGATAAAAAGTTCGCGAATCAGGCCCGTAATATTCTGGATCCGGATTATGTTATCGGCGTTTGGGCTTCGGCGAGCCGCCGGCAAATGACCGTCCGGAATGCCAATGGTACCAAAACCGAAACGGGTCCGTACGTGCAGGTATCGCGATTGGGTATGCCGCTTACCAACGAAGCCATTATTCCTATTGGCCGCAAAGATGAGTGGAACGCGACTCCTTCTACTGCCGATAACCGCAATTTTGAGCGCTACTTTACCAATCCGGAACTGGCCCTGTACATGGATGATTCTAAATTTGGAACAGCGGTTCCGGGTTTTGCCAAACTTCGCATCCAGACCAATTCTTTGGGTCAGTTCGATTTCCGGAATGGGGCCAATGGCTTAGCCGGCTTAAAAGGTAATCCGGCATTAGCCGGTACCGCTCTAGACGATAATTTGTTTGGTAATTATTTGCTCCGGATGGGCCAGCCGCGCTCCGTTGATATTTTACCCATCTTTATGACGGGCATACCAAATTTACGGCCTTACCAACTGGCTACCGGTAAAAATGGCAACCCGCTGGCCGCCGGTAAGCCCTTTATAAACAACTTTTTACCAACCTTCGGCGATATGCTGCGGGTTAATATGGCTACGCCGTCTACTCCCCGTAATTCACCCGATTTTAGCAGCGAAGGTTTAATTGCCGCCGCCGCCCTGGGTTTAGCCGATGAACGGTTTAACCGCAATGCTGATTTGCAGTTTATTCCGAACATGGATGGCTTTCCGAATGGGCGCCGCTTAGAAGATGATGTTACCCGCATTGAATTACAAGCCGTTGGAGGCGCCGTACTGGCCGCCGTAGGTTTGTGGTACGATGATTTTGTGCCGGGTGGCAGCCCCTTAACCCAGGATTTGTTAGATGTTTTATCGTTTACTACCGGAGTCGAGAAAAATGACAAAGACTTTACGGCCAGTTTCCCTTTCCTGGCCAGACCTTGGGATGGTTTTAATGATGGTCACATTCAGATTAACTGCGATGTAAACGGCAATGCAATTTCTACGGTGCCATCCATAATGCCGGGAGCCAGAGTTGGCGGTAGCCTTAACTTAAACACACCGGAGCTTATGATCCAGAAAGTAGAAACGTATCCGAACCCGGCGAAAGATTTAACTACGTTCCGGTACCATATAACCGAGCCCGCCGAAATAACCCTGCAGATTTACAACAGCACCGGCCAACTGGTAGCTACGCCGGTTAAAAACCAAGCCCGGAAAGCAGGTACTTACGAAGTGCCGGTGAATGTAAGCAAATACGAAAACGGCACTTACCTGGTAAGGGTGCAAAAAGGCAATCAGGTATCAGAATCTTTAAAATTTGTAATTTCTAAATAATGGTAAACCGGGCTGGCGGTGCTTTGGCCGGCCCGGTTTATTTTAGATAATTTAAATTAATATCTATGAAAAAGAAATACTTATACAATATTTTGTACGTGGGGGTAATTGCCTTAGTAGCCGGATTATTTTATTTTTATCGCAACCAGCAAGAACCAATTCCACCGTTAAAAGAAAGAACCGGTCCTATTTCGGTTACCAGCGAATGGTTAAATACCAAAGCCGCCATTCAGGGTTTGCAACGCAAACTCCGCACAAAACCCAACGACCTACACAGTAAATTACTACTGGGTTTTGCCTATATGCAAGAAGCCCGGGTTACCGGCGATCACCCATATTATTATCCGGCAGCATTGCAATTGATAAACGAGGTTTTAGCTAGCGAAAAAGATAACGTAGTAATGCGGTACGAAGCTACTGTAGCCAAGGGGGCCATTCAGCTTTCTCTGCACCAGTTTAAAGAAGCTTTAATTACCGGCCAGGAAGCTTTAAAGCTAAACTCCCACGGGGCAGCCGTTTACGGCGTACTTTGCGATGCGCAGGTAGAAATGGGTAATTATGAAGAAGCTATAAAAATGGCCGATCGAATGGCAGCTCTTCGCCCCGACTTAAAATCATATTCCCGCATTTCTTATCTCCGCGAAATTTACGGCGATTTACCCGGGGCCATTGAAGCCATGCAAATGGCGGTAACGGCTGGTTTTCCGGGTCTGGAACAAACCGCCTGGACCCGTGTAACCTTGGGCACCTTATACGAAAAATCCGGTGACCTGCAGTTGGCCGCGGCCCAGTACCAACGTACGCTTGCCGAATACCCCAAATATGCTTTTGCCGTGGCCGGTTTAGGCCGTTTGGCCGATAAAAACAAAAACCCCCAGGCTGCCATTAAATTATTGACCGAGGCCGCTACTATTTTACCGGAATTTTCTTTTCAGGAAGAACTGGTACGGTTGTACCAAAAACAAAACAGAAAAAGCTTAGCCGAAAGCACTTTAAACGAAATGCTTGCGGGCATGGAAGAAGACCAGAGAGCCGGCCATATTGTTGATCTGGAATTAGCTAAAATTTACCTCGACCTGAAAAAAGATAAAGTAAAAGCCCTGGCTTACGCCCAAAAAGAATTTAAACGGCGGCCCCAAAATATTGATGTTCTGAAAATACTCGCCGAAATTTATTATCAGCAAAAAGATTATGCCCAAGCAGCCCAATACCTGGCCGAAGCTACCCGCACCGGCAGCCAGGATGCTACTTTAATTTGTTTAGCGGGATTGGTAAAATACCGGATGGGAGACCAACTAGCCGGCGAAAACCTCATCCGCAAATCCTTGGCCACTGATCCGTTTCAGCATAGCACCTTTAGCGACGAAGGCAAAAATTTATTAAGCCAAATGGTTAGCAAATTATAAACAGTTAATGCCTAAGTGGTCTTTGTTTTGGCTTGCCTGCACCTTCAACCAATATTTTTTCCGGTTTTCTATAAGCTACCGGCTACGCCTTTTGGCCGGTAGTTACCAACTTCCTTTTGTTGGCTTCATACTTATGTTTATTCGTGCCAACTGTCATAATCAAAAACAACATGAAAAAATTTTACTTCATTCTTTATTATGTATTCTTTTTATGTAGTAGTGCTTTGGCCCACCAGGCTTCTATAAAAGGTGTAGTTTACGGGCAAGGCACCAACACGCCTTTGGTGGGCGCTACCGTGGTTATTCCCCAAATAGATGCGATTTCTACGACTAACCAGTTAGGGCAATATGCTTTTTATAATGTAGTGCCGGGTAATTATGAACTCAAAATTTCTTACTTAGGCTTTGTGCAGGAAACCAGATGGGTGGCTGTCGATAATATAGCGCCTTTAAAAATAATATCTCACCTGCAAGCCGGCAGCTTACAACTGTCCGAAGTAGCTATCTCCGCCAGCCAGGATAAAGCTTTAAACCTGATTTCGGCGGTAGATTTACAGGTAAGGCCCATCCAGAATAGCCAGGAAATATTGCGCTTAGTACCGGGCTTGTTTATTGCGCAGCACGCCGGGGGCGGCAAAGCCGAACAAATATTTTTAAGAGGCTTTGACATTGACCATGGTACCGATGTAAATATTACCACCGATGGCATACCGGTAAACATGGTTTCGCATGCGCACGGCCAGGGCTACGCCGACTTACATTTTATTATTCCCGAAACGGTGCAAGCTGTAGATTATGGCAAAGGGCCTTACCAGGCCGATAAAGGAAACTTTGCAACTGCCGGCTATGCCGATTTCCGGACCAAGGCCGCACTAGATAAAAATTTAATAAAACTGGAAGCTGGTCGTTTTAATACATACCGGGCAGTAGGTTTATTTAATCTGCTGGGAGCACAAGCCCGTGCCAGGCATCAGCAAGCTTACCTGGCTACCGAATATTTATTTAGCAACGGCTATTTTAAATCGTCGCAGGGTTTAAACCGGCTAAATGGTTTTGGCCGCTACCAGGGTATTTTCCGGAACAACCTGATTATAAATGCGTCCGTTTCGGCATTCCAAAGTAACTGGAATGCTTCGGGTCAGATTCCGGAACGAGCCGTTAACAGCGGTATTATTTCCCGGTTTGGCTCCATCGACGATACCGAAGGTGGGCTTACCTCCCGCTACAATGCCAATATTATTTTAGATAAAACCTGGGCCAATTCGGCCTCACTGCGGCAACAAGTTTACTTTAGTAAATATGATTTTGAGCTATATTCTAACTTTACCTTTTTTCTGAACGATCCGCAAAACGGCGACCAAATTCGGCAACGCGAAAACCGCCAGATTTACGGCTATAACAACAGTTATCAGCGGGAAATTACCTTATTTGGCCGGCCGCTCCGCAGCGATGTAGGTTTAGGTTTGCGGTACGATATCATTAAGGGCTCAGAATTATCGCGCACGCTAAACCGGCAAATAACGCTTACCGAAATAAAAAAAGGCGATACGCACGAGTTAAATGCTTTTGCTTACCTGAGCCAGACTTTAGAAATATCTCCCCGCTGGTCCATCAATGCCGCCTTGCGCTTCGACCAGTTTAATTTTAATTACCAGAACAGGTTAAACGATGCGGCTGCAAACGATAAACAATCTGCTTCGCCCAACCGGGTTAGCCCCAAGCTTAACTTTACTTACACGCACTCGCCTAAATTGCAGTTTTATTTAAAATCAGGGGTAGGTTTTCACGCCAACGATGCGCGGGTGTCGGTAAATGCCCGGTATAAAGCGGCTTTGCCGGGTGCCCGCGGCACCGATTTAGGCTTATCTTTTTTAGCTAATAGCAAATTATTGGTAAACAGTGCCCTTTGGTACCTGGCCTTAGACCAAGAATTGGTGTACGTCGGCGACGAAGGCGTAGTAGAACCCTCGGGTAAAACGCGGCGGTACGGTTTAGATTTTTCGGCGCGTTACCAAATAAATAATTATTTAATTTTAGATACCGACCTGAACCTGGCTAAACCCCGGTTTCTGGAGGAAGAAAAAGGAAATAATTTTATACCCTTGGCCCCTACTTTTACCAGCACCGGCGGACTGACTTATACTAACAATAAAAAAGTTAAAGGCAGCCTGCGCTACCGCTATTTAGGCCACCGCGCGGCCAACGAAGATTATAGCTTAACCGCCGAAGGTTATTTTCTGTTGGATGCGTTAGTAAGTTACACCTACAAAAAAGTTGAATTTAAATTAACCGGCGAAAACCTGTTAAACAGTAACTGGAAAGAAGCGCAGTTTGAAACCGAATCGCGGTTAAAAACCGAAACAGAACCCATTTCGGAAATCCACTTTACGCCCGGCACACCGTTTTTTATCCGGGCTGGTATTGCTTATTCATTCTAAGTTAAGATTACCCAGTAGATATGCATGCTTTTTAATATGTGTAGAATAACTATCTCGCCTAATTTAATATGTTAAGCGTAATTTTAAATTTAGTAGAATCAGACGAAATACGTCATTCCCAAAGAATCTTCTGATTAGCTAACCCATAAGATTCTTTGGGAATGACGGAGATTAATGGGAGAAAGAGGCAAGTTTTAATTATTGGATAAAATTTAAACATGCGCTAAGGGGCTGATTTAAAATATACTTTTATTTCGGTGCCAATATCTTCGGTACTTTCTACTTCTATTTTACCGCCGGCATTCTCTACAATTCTTTTCACCATAAACAGGCCAATTCCCGAACCATCTACGTGTTTGTGAAAGCGCTTAAACATGGTAAATAGCTGTTCCTGCTGGCGTTTATTTATGCCTAAGCCGTTGTCTTGCACGCACAAAATAACATAGGGCGCTGCTAACCGCGTAGAAATTTGCACCAGGCAACCTCTCTGGTCCGACTGAAATTTAATGGCGTTGCTAATTAGGTTATAAAGAATGCTCCGGAAATTTTTACGGGAAAAATTAAGCTCTTTAACCTGAAAATCGGTTTGTAAAAAACCGATTTTTTGTTTCAAAGGATAATCTAAATCAGCCAGAACTGCCTTGTACATTTTTTTTACATCAATTACTTCTGCCTGTAACCCATCGTTTATGTTTTTGTGCATTCTGCTTATTTCGGTCAGATCTTCAATGGTGTCTTTAAACCGGTTTACAGAAGTTATAACCTGCCCTACTACTTTTTCGGTATTATCGCTCAGGCATTGGGCTTGTTCTAGTTCTTCCTTTAGTACCTGCATTAACCCTTCTATATTAATAATAGGCGAGCGCAGGTCGTGCGAAGCGGTGTAAACAAAATTATCGAGGTCGTGGTTAATTTTTGTTAATTCGTTGTTTTTATCAATTAAGGTATTGTGCCGTTGGTCTAATTTATCCTCAAGTTCTTTCTGTTCGGTTTTATCGCCGGTTACTTTTGTAAAGCCAATATGTTCGCCTTCTTCCGAAAAAATAGCAGTAAGTGAAATAAATGACCAGAAAAGCGTTCCATCTTTCCGCCGGCGCCAGCCGTGCACTTCATAAGAACCTTTTTCTAAAGCAGCGGCTAATTCTTCCTCCGGTTTACCGGCTAGTTGGTATTCTTCCGGAAATAGCATGCCGTAATATTTGCCAATTACTTCATCTGGTCTGTAGCCTTTTAAACGGTTCGCGCCGTTGTTCCAGGTAGCAATAAAGCCGTGTTTAGTCATAAAAAAAACGGCGTAACCGTTTATCTGGTTAATGAAATCAGAATAGATACTATTGGCAAACTGAAGAGAAAGCATGTATTTGTTAAAAAATAGGTTTGTCGCTTCTACTCTTAAACAGGTATAAAGTTTCGGATTAAGCGCTTTCGCATTCTAATGCGCCGCATAAAACCACAGACAGCAATATTTAAGATTGATTCTTAAAACAAATATTTACCCGGCAGGTATAATAAAAGCAATGAACAGAATTTGCCGGCTAAATTCAATTAGATTATTCGTTTGCTGATTACCTTAACCGTTTACCAAGGCTCATCATAACAAACCAGAACTTAAAAGCACCTCTCTACCTTACTTTACCATTATTATGAAATTATTTAGCAGTGGTTTTTTTCAACTGAACTACGAGCCATCTTCGGATATTTTATTTGCTACTTTACCCGATTTACTTAATTCGCAGTTGAGCCAGGCCGAGCAATGTTTTGCGATTATAGTAGAGTACGTTAAAAATTACCACATTCAAAATTTGCTGCTCGATTCCAGCCAGGCCGTAGTAGAACTAAGCGACACTGCCTATTTTAATTTAATCTATCAGGTATCTATGGACCTGAAGCAAACCCGTTTAAAAAGAGTAGCCCGTATTGTTAGCTCTTTGGGTAAATTAGAAGGCATGGCGTTAATGGTGCAAGGAGAAGTTTTAAAAAGCGAACCTTTTTCTTACCAGATTCAAAATTTTACGAATAAAGCATTGGCCACCGAATGGTTAACCGGCAAACCTGTACCAAATTAAGCTCAATTAAGCAGTTAAGAAACGGCTATTAGATGAAGTAGAATATTAACTGGTAATTTTTAGGGTAATATTTGATATCTACCTAATATAATAATTAAATATTTATTTTTCAAAATTTAAGATTTACTCCCCTTTCGTGTTTTTCCTTTTTGCTTTTCGGGGTTGCTGTGTGGCTCTTTACAGACAACGCTGTTCTGAATAGCTTTACTCTTTATTCTTATCTGCTCCAAAGGGCTCCCTTTCTATTTCAAAGGCTCAGCGCTTAAGCTAAAATTTAATTAATCATTTCTGAATACTCCTGACACGCGGTTGTCATTGGGCGGTGTTAGCTTTGCCATATACTTTCACAAAAACCAATTAGCACTATGGAAAATACCCTCTCTAGCACCCAGGTTGCAACTGTTATTACGCCCGCCGAATTATTGAACCACTGGCAGGGACACCGGGGCTTAACCCGCCGCGTAATTGAAGCTTTTCCGGAAAATGAATTATTCCATTTTACCGTAGGCACCATGCGCCCGTTTGCCGCTATGGTTCAGGAGTTGCTGGCGATTGCAGTACCCGGCCTGCGCGAAATTGCCGGCGGTGGCCCCGAAGAACTAAACGAACACCTGGAAAAAGCTACGAGCAAAGCCAATATTTTAGCTCTTTGGGATGAAGCAACCGCTGACCTGGACCGGTACTGGGCTTTAATTCCGGCGGAAAGATTCCACGACCACATTGTTACCTTTGGACAATACGAAGGCACCGTTTGGTCTTCTATCTTTTACTTTATCGATAACGAAATTCATCATCGGGCACAAGGCTTTGTGTATTTACGGGCGCTGGGCATTACTCCGCCACATTTCTGGGAAAGATAATATTCTAATTTTTAAAAATATGAAAACAGTATTTGTATTCAGAACATCGGTAACCAATAACCAGAGCGTAAACAAGCTTAAGCCTTTACTGGATAACCTGATGCATACTGGCGAAAAATGGAACTTTGACCTGGAGGATTGTGACCACATTCTCCGGGTCGAAGCCATTTCGCTCCAGGCGTCAGAAATTGTAGATAATCTGGCTCATGCCGGTTTTGCCTGCGCTGAATTAGAAGATTAAGAATAAACCTCATTTTGAGGCTGAAGATTATTTTTAACTTTCTCTAATAGCTCCTGCACCCGTTCCCGGAAGCTGGCCGGTTCTATAATTTCGGCGTGATCGCCAAACATCAGGTACCAGCGGGGCAAAGCGTCCTGAATATCGGCGGTCTGGAAAGTCATTTCTACCTGGTTGCCAATAATTCTTTCCGACTCAAAACCATAATATTTACGCCCGGTTTGGATATACTTAGCCGATTCTTTATCTACCCGAATGACTACTTTAATTTTGGGATTTGTCGGGCAACTGGCAGGTTGTCGCTGAATATTAGTGTGCTCCTGGGTAAAAGGAACCTCGGTACGTTTTAAATCTAACATCCGGTCGGTCCGGAATTGGCGGTACTCGGCGCGCAGATGGCAAAAAGCCAAAACGTGCCAGAAATTATTTTCATTAAACAAGCCAACGGGTTCAATGCAACGCTCGGTTGCCGCCTCAGAATAAAGCGATTGGTACTGCAGGGCTACTTGTTTTTTTTCGGCAATGCTATCCAGTATAATATTTAAGGCATCGGGAGTGTGCTGGTTAAATATTTGCTGGCCAAAGTTTACCCAAATTTGCTTTTCTAAGGCACTTACCCGGTCTTTGGCACTGCCCCGCAAAACCGATTTTACTTTATACATCGCCGATTCATAATTGGCGCCTAAGCTTTTATCACTGAATTTTTGCATCAGTTTTTCGGCGGCTACAAAACTATCGGCTTCTTCGGGGGTAAACATAACCGGCGGCAACCGGTAGCCTTCCATTAAGGAATAGCCAACACCGGCTTCGCCACATATTGGTACGCCGGAGGCTTCTAATGATCGTATATCGCGGTAAACCGTGCGCAGACTTACCTGAAAGCGGTCGGCCAGTTCCTGGGCTTTTACCACCCGCCCCGATTGCAGATGAATAAGGATGGCCACAATACGATCGAAACGATTAAGGTTTTCTTTGTCCATACTTCAAGTAAAATGCTGCTCTAAATTAGAAAAAATAGGATGAAAATAGTTACCGTTGCGCACAAACGTGAAACAAAAAATTATACCGGCTTATCCTGATTTATGCATTTTACCCGCAGCTATTATCGGCAATCCGCCGGTGATTACTTTCTACTAACCGTTAGTGGCTAATTACAATTTTTAACTTAGAATTTCAGAAGCATACTTTTAATTTTAGCTAATCTAAAATATTAGATATAATATATAATATTGAGGAAAGGTATAGCAGCAGGTACAGCTTTTTTGTTTCATGATATTTATTTACACCAATTATTATAAACTAGAAAAAGGAACCAGAATAAATATTCTGATTCCTTTGAGTTAAGTTAATTGTATATAATGCTTTGTTATTCTATAGTTAAAATGTAATTGCTGTTTTTACTTCACCAATATTTTAGCATTCAGAATAAGGTGGTTGTTTACACCACTGATACGCACCAGGGCCATGTTTTTCAGGTTAGCCGTTACACTAGCCGGCACGGCAAAGACCGGATTGCTTTCTTTTACTTCTACTACTTGGCTGTAGTGCAGCTTGCCGTATACATCCATT
>NZ_JBMQUD010000006.1:0-94842 GCF_057359045.1 Adhaeribacter sp. | reverse complement strand
CGGCCATGGAAAAGATGAACAGCGGCTTCCAGATAGAAGTATCGCAAGATGCCAAAAACTACCGGAATTTAGCCTTTGTACCAACCAAGAACGGCAACACTACGGCTAAACAGGTATACGCCTTCCACGACAAAGAAAACGGCAAGTACGGCACCCGTTACTACCGCATCAAACAAATGGATGCAGACGGCAAATCCGAATACTTTGGACCGAAAGCTGTACAGATGGATGAATTAGTAGACCAGATTGTTGCTTATCCGAATCCGTTCAGCAGCCAGGTAAACCTGGATATTAATGCCGAAGCGGCCGGTAACATGCACGTGCTAGTAACCAATGCGGTAGGAGCCAAAGTACTGGAGCGCACCCTTACCGTGCAGAAAGGCAGCAACAAAGCCCAACTGCAGCTGAATGCCAACTTGCCGCTGGGGATGTACATTGTTACTACCCGACTAAACGGCAAAACCACCCACATTAAACTACTTAAACAATAACAAGCTTTATTAGGGTTAAAGCTGATATTCTCAGAATAATCTTACACAAAAAAGCCCTTGTAAGTTTTACAAGGGCTTTTTTGATAAATCTGTTTAAACTTTTAATTATTAAAACGTCCGGATAACAGCGGGGCCGGTTTTCTCTTTGTTTGCGGCTTTCTTTTTATCTTTTTTAGATTTTTTATCGTCCATCGGCAAAGGCACTACTTTAGTTTCGGCCGGAATGGAGGAGGTTTGCTTTAAATGATTTCCTTCGGCATCTAACTCCATTACTTCGTAGCCCAGTTTTTCTAGGCCAGGCTTAATTAAAGCTTTATCGCCCACCAGCGTAATGTGCATTTTTTCGGCAGGCAGGTATTTCTTGGCCAAAGCATTTATTTCTTCTTTGGTAATGTTCTGCAAGATTTCGTTCTGCCGCTTCACATAATCTTTATCTAGGTTATAGCGCAAAATATTGTTCAGGAAGGCTGCTTTCTGAAAGGCCGTTTCGTAAGAACGGGCCTCGCTCTGGCCCATGGCACTTTTCACAAAAGCCAGTTCCTCATCGGTAATGCCTTCGTCGCGCATACGCTTAATTTCTTTCATAAACTCTACTACCGAGCTATCCGAAGAATTGGCCCGAACGCCCGCCGAAGCGGTAAAAGGACCCACATATTCGGTGCCGGAAAAACCGGACCGCGCGCCGTAGGTAAATCCTTTGTCTTCGCGCAAATTCATGTTTATGCGGCTGCTAAAGGCCCCGCCCAGCATGTAGTTCATGATGCGGAGTTTGTAGTAATCGCCGGTAGCATCGTAGGGCAAGGCCATGTAACCAATGCGTATTTCAGATTGCGCTGCTTTTTCCTTATCTACAATAAATATTTTCGTCTTATCAATGCTGGCGGTTTTGGTATCGGCGGGAATTTGGACCGGTTTGGCTTCCCATTTTTTCAGGAAAGCCAGTTTGGGTATTATTTTGTTTTCTTCGGTATCGCCCACCACCACTAGATTGGTTACCGACGGCGAAAAATTATCGGCATAAAACTTTTTCACGTCGTCTACAGAAATATTGTTTACACTGGCCGTAGTACCCGATACCGGCACCGCCATGATATTACCTTCGCCGTAAAGCAGTTTGTTGTACACATTATTGGCTACTACCGTAGGTTGGGTGCTTTGGTTCGCAATGGCTTCCAAGCGCTGCTTTTTCAGCCGGTCAAAATCATCCTGGGCAAATTTGGGGCGGAACATTCGCTCTTCTAACAAGGCCAAAGTTGCATCCAGGTTTTTAACTAAAGATTGAACCGAAACCGTCATTTCGTCGGCATCGCTGCCAAAACTAATAGAGCTACCCAGCTTTTCTAACTGACTACTGATTTCCTCGGCGGAATATTTTTCGGAATCTTCGTTGAGCAAAGCCGCCGTAAGCGAAGCGATACCGGCTTTAGAAGGGTCTTTGGCTTCGAGGCGGTGACCGCCTTTAACCGAGAACAACATAGTGATGGTCGGAATCTCGTCGTTTTTGGTACCAATTACTTTAATGCCATTTTCTATTTTGTCGGTCCAGAACGGCGGCACTTTTACCACTGGGTTCGCTCCGGCGGCCGGGCGTTTGCTGCGGTCGAAGTTGTCTTTGGCTTTTATATATTTCAGGCCAGCGTACTGGTCGGCGGGAGCTTTGTAACCAACAGCGTTTACCTTAAAATTATCGGCGTGGACAATAGCCTCAGTTTTGCCTTTAGGCACCACACTTAATATAACGGCGCTTTTACCTTTAATATATTGGTTATATACCCGCATTACATCGGCTTTGGTTAAGCCCTGAATCAACTTAAGTTCGCGCGGCAATTGGTTGGGGTTACCGGTAAAAGTTTGGTGCGCCGCCAATTGCGATACTTTACCCGAAACACTGGCCAAGCGGTAAATAGCACTAGCCTCGGAAGAAGATTTAAAGCGGGTTAAGGCATCATCGGTAACGCCGGTTTTTTCAAATTCCAGAAAAGCGGCCCGTACTTCTTTTTCCATGTCGGCCAAGGTTTGGGTTGGGAAAGTCATAACCGATACCGAAAACTGCCCGGCCAGTTCGGCGCTGTAGTTGCTGGCACTGGCGCTAGTCGCTTTCTGGGTTTTAATCAGGTTTTTGTACAGGATAGAATTTTTACCGCTGCCCAAAATATCGCTTAAACAATCCAGGGCTATTTCATCGGGGTGGTAAGCCGGCACCGTAGGGTAGGTAAGCTGCACCAGCGGGAACCGCACATTATCTTCGTAGGAAATATAACGGTTTTGGGTTAATACTGGCGCTGGCAGGTCCATATCTTTTACTTCGGGGCCGCGCGGAATAGAACCAAAATATTTCTCGGCCAATTTAAGTACCTGCTGGGGTGTTACATCGCCGCCCACGGTTAAGGTAGCATTATTGGGGCCGTACCAGCGTAAAAAGAAGTTTTTTAAGTCTTGTAAAGTACCGCGGTTCAGGTCTTCGAGGTAGCCGATGGTAGTCCAGGAATACGGGTGTCCGTACGGATAAAGCGCCTGGGCAGTTTTTTCGCTCACCAAGCCGTAAGGGCGATTGTCGTAATTCTGCCCGCGCTCATTTTTTACAGTAGAGCGTTGATTTTCGAACTTGCGCTGCGTTACCGCGTCCAGCAAAAAGCCCATCCGGTCGGCTTCGAGCCACAAGGCCGTTTCGAGTTGGTTGCTGGGAATGGTTTCGTAATAATTGGTGCGGTCGCGGTTGGTAGAGCCGTTAAGGGTACCGCCGGCTTCCGATACAATTTTAAAATGCTCGTCGTCGGCTACGTGGTCGGAGCCCTGGAACATCATGTGCTCAAAAAAGTGCGCAAAACCCGATTTACCTACTTCTTCGCGCGCCGATCCAACGTGGTACGTCACATCTACGTGCACAATCGGGTCGGAGTGGTCTTCGTGTACAATCACCGTCAGGCCGTTGGGCAATACGTATTTCTCATAAGGTATTACCAGTTCGCTGCCTTTGCGGGTAATTTTTTCTACTTGTTTGGTTTGGGTAGTTTTCTGGTTCTTCTGGGCTTGTCCGGCTAGCGGCAAAGCTATTACCGCACTACCCAACAGCAATAATTTAATATTTTTAAACATGAATACTGTATCTTAGAATTATAGGGCTTGATTAAATTAATTGTATAAAGCTTATTAAAGTTCAGGGATAGACTAAATAAATATAGATATTGGCTAATTAACTCCTACAAAAGCCAATTGCTTGCCTTTGGCATCCAGCGCCAAACGGGTAATATTTTTTAGGCCGGTAATGGTAAAATCGGCAATTTCTTCCCAATCTTTAGATTGCTGCGGTTTATATCGGTAAAGTTTGGGACCTTGGGCCATTATAATCCAACCGTTGGCCGTCCAGATAAAGTCTTCGGCACCGGGCAAGGTTTTAACCAGCGTAATTATTTGCCGGGTGCGCAAATCTAATTGTTTAATTTCCCACGCATCGCCATTTTCTTTACTTACAAAACTTAGCGCATTTTTACCCGGTACTTTGTGCAGCGACCGGCCAATATTGGCTGCTAATGGCTCCGATAAATTTCCGGCGGTAGTAGCCAAATGCAAGGTGTGCGGCTCGCCCAACATAAAAACGGCCAGGCTATCGGGGGTTAACCAGCAAAAATACCCGACTTTACGTTCGTTGCTAAACAAACGCGCCGGCTCCTGACTACCTTTTAACGGAAACTGCCAGATTTGCTGTTCCTCGCCCCGCACCACCGAAATATTTCTTTTATCGGGCGTAATGGTGGGCGAATATTCCCCTTCGGGAGAGCTAGTCAACTGGGTAAGCCGGTTCTTTTTGATGGTGTAGGCATAAATATCGGTGGCCGGTATGTCGCGGATAGAAGTGAATAAAATGGTTTTATTATCGGGGGTAAAAGCCGGCTGATTGTCGTAGCCGGGGCGCTGGGTAATATTTTGGGGCTGACCTATCTGCCACACGCTTTTCTTTTGTTTTACCCGGCACAAATAAATTTCGGTTTCGGGTAAGGTTTGGGCCAACGTTACCGGCCCAAAGAAAAATGACAAAAGAACAAACAGGCTAACTAAACTAATAATATTTTTTTTCATGCATGAGTACAGCAAAACGCCGTATTTATTTACCAAAGATAATTATAAAACTTAGTCTTTTACGGCTGACTTGACGGGCTTAAATTAACTAACAGAAGATAAAGCAGGTTAATTGATACCGGATCATTTAGTTAACTAAGTAATTTAAGTAATTGGGTTTATTGGGCAAAACAAACCCTGCTCCGGCCGGGTGCGTAGCTAAATATAATATTCCCGGAACGTATAATATTACATTTATGGTACGCCCGCATTTTACTCGCCGCAATATGCTGCGCCTGACTGCTAAAGTTGGGGCACTGGCTTGTTTTGGGCCTATTTTTAATACCCTTGCAATGAACGCTACGGATAAATCAAGTTTAATTAAACGGGCTATTCCTAAAACCGGTGAATTGCTTCCGGTGGTGGGTTTGGGCACCTGGCAAACCTTTGATGTAGGTCCTTCGCCGGTAAGCCGCGCCCAGGTTAAAGAAGTTTTGCGGTTATTTGCCGAAATGGGTGGCACTTTGGTAGATTCGTCGCCGATGTACGGCCGCTCCGAAGAAGTAGTAGGCGATTTAAGCGTTGACCTGAAACTGCAAAAAAAGCTTTTTATGGCTACTAAAGTCTGGACGCAGGGCGAGCAGGCGGGTATTAAACAAATGGGAACCTCGATGCAGGAAATGCAAGCCAACCCCATCGACCTGATGCAAATCCATAACCTCGTAGACTGGCGGACGCACCTGAAAACTTTACGCAGCTGGAAAGAAGAAAAGCGCATCCGGTACCTGGGCATTACGCATTACCTCACAAGTGCTTTCGACGATTTGGCTCGTATAATCCAGACCGAGCCCATCGATTTTGTACAGCTTAATTATAATATTACCACCCACGAGGCTGCTAATAAATTATTACCTTTGGCCGCCGATAAAGGTGTAGCGGTAATTGTGAACCGGCCTTTCGAGAGTGGTGCTTTGTTTAGCGCCGTTAAAGATAAACCACTGCCCGCCTGGGCCCGCGATTTTGATTGTAATAGTTGGGGGCAGTTTTTCCTGAAATATATCTTGGGGCATCCGGCCATTACCTGCGTTATTCCGGCCACCGCCAAACCCAAACATCTTACCGATAACATGCAGGCTGGCTACGGCCGTTTACCCGATGCGGTCACCCGAAAAAAAATGGAAGAATTTATTCAGAAGCTAAGTTAAAACGGCACTATTAAATAATTAATACCAACACAATCAGGTGTATACACGCTAACCCGCAGGAGTACCCTGTACTTTAATAAAAAACTCTATAAAATTTCTAAGAAAATAAAAAATTATAAATTTGGTTAAAATATATCCTGTTACTTTTACTAAACTATAGTTATTTTATTCATTAAGATTATCTTATTTTAAAACTTTACTTTGAGTCGTTACGCCATTTCTGACATCCACGGGTGCAATAAAACTTTCCGATACCTGGTAGAAAAGGTTCTTAAATTACAACCCACCGACGAATTATACCTGCTGGGTGATTACATAGACCGCGGGCCCGATACCAAGGGCGTTCTGGATTTTATTATATATATGCAGGAAAGTGGCTACCAGGTTACTACCCTTATGGGCAACCACGAAGACATGATGTTGCAGGCCACCGAAGGCCGCGAATACGAAAAACATTGGTACCGCAACGGCGGGCAACAAACCATGGCCAGCTTTGGCGAAAAAAAACTAAAGGCCATTCCGGAAAAATATTGGCATTTTTTGCACCAGCTCGATTTTTACGTAGAACTGGAAGATTATTTACTCGTGCACGCCGGTTTTGATTTTGATTCTGCCCATCCGTTTCAGAACCACGCGGCCATGCTCTGGATCCGCGATTTCAGAACCGATGCCCACTATACCAAAAACAAAACCATTGTCCACGGGCACACCCCTATTCCGCTCTCCGAAATTGAAATAACGGCTGCCAACAAAGCAAATAAAGTTATAAATATTGATGGCGGCTGCGTGTTTGACTTGCAGTTAGGGCACCTTACCGCCCTGGACCTGGATACCCGCCAGATACACGCCGTTAGTTACCTCGAAGAAGAAGATTAAGACCGGCTTGCGCACAGTAGTAAAGGCAATATTTTAGCGCTGGTAGCCTTAAATAATCTGCAGGGGAGTGGCTTACTGCCTCGCAAAGTAGATATTATTGCGTGCTTCTGGCACCATGCCGGGCAAAAAATTTACCGGAGTAGGCGTTACTAATACTTTATACTCGGTACGGTTAGAGCCGTTGGTTTTCAGGATTCCTTTAATGGGGCTACAATCGCTATAATCTACGCCGTGGGCCGTTTTAAGGTGGTTGGCATTAGCTACTAAATTATTTGTCGGGTCAAAGCCAAACCAGCCGTGTCCCGGCACAAAACCTTCGGCCCAGGCGTGCATAACCGCCGTACCCAATAAATTATCGCCCTGGTTTAAATACCCCGAAACGTAGCGGCACGGAATACGGTTATGGCGCGCCATAGAAATAAATAAATGCGCATAGTCCTGGCAAACGCCTTTTTTTAGTTCCAGCACTTCAGAGGCATTGGTATGCACATCAGTAGGGTCAGGATCGTATACCAGCAAGTCGTAAATATATTGTTTCAGCTCCCACAAATAATTATATATTGTCTGGTCGGGCCGTTTCTTTAATATTAAAGGATGGTACTGTTGGGCAATAGCGGTGTAATTACCAAATTCTAAGAACAGGTGGTGGTCGATGTAAAATTCACGGGTGGCCAGTATGGCTTCTTCTTCGGCCAGCGTAGTTTGTAAAGGGCCAATAATTTTAGGCGGCGCTTTTAACACGGTAGCTTTCATCGAAAACTCCAAATCGGTAAAAGGCTTTACTGCCCGGAAACAATCGCGCTGAAAGCCAAAGGTATTTTTGTGGTGATAAACATCTACGCCCAAAGAGTTAAAAAAAGTTAATTGGGTAATGGTTTGGGTAGCATCCGGGCAAGGCGACACTAAAAATTCGAACAAAGCTTCGGTTACCGGCGCTTCGTAGGTATTATGGGTATGGTAAACAATATTATATTCTGTAAGCATGGTTTTGCAGCCACCGTTTGGCCTGTTTAAAACGATAAATATTTTTCTTCGAGCAAGCCCGCCAGGTTATATATTTTATCGATGGTTTTGCCTAAAAACTCAATGGTATTTTCTTCTACTTCTTCTACGGTAAGGAACTGAAACTGCGTAGCTATTTTACCAATTTTAAAGTTTATAGAGCCTTTGCCTTTTTCTTCCTGAAAAGCAATATCATGAATATTTTGCTGTACTACATTTAAGTTAAAAGCAACAGACTTGGGAAAAGCCGGGTTAAATAACAGAAAGTCCAACGTGTTGCGCCTAAATGGGTTGGTTTTAAAAAAGCGTTTATACATGTCGAAAGACTCGGCACTTTTAAGCAACATAGTCCATTGGTAATTTTGTACGGGGCCACCGCGTTTAGCGGCATCTATTTTTTCAATGTCGTTTAATTTGGTCTGGATTATTTTGGCTACTAATGCGGCCCGCTCCAAGTGTATGCCCAAGGAAATAAGCATCCACTCTTCGTTACGGATAAGGGTATTGGCAATATAACCTTTTATTACGGCACTGTTTACCTCTACCAACTGAGAAAAGTTAAAAGCGCCTTCTTGCTGTAATTTATCGGCGCTGTAATTATTTACGGTATGGTAAAAGCGGTTAATAGCTTCCCAGAGTTCCATCGAAATACAATCGCGAGTGCCACGGGCATTTTCCCGGATATACCCCACATTGGCCAGCACCGAATACGGATTCTGCTCATCCAGGGTAAGAAAATATAGCACCTGGTCTTCGTGCAGTTGTTTGTATTTCTGGCAGTAATCGTCGTAAGAGCCTACCATATCCAGAATAGATTTAAGCACAAAGCTTTTACTCTGAGCCAGCGGCGCATCTAACGACGACACATAATGCACTTTGGTATACCGCGCAATGTGCTCGGCCCGCTCCAGGTACCGCCCCATCCAGAATAAACTATTACCAATTCTTGATAACATATATTGGTTTTAAGTAAGTAGTAAGTAATTAGTAGGAAGACTTAAGGCTCGGGGCAAATTTTTATGATTAATATTTTAATAAAACCATTAATTAATTTAACCGAACACAAGCCCTATATTTTCAAATCAGCCCATTAGCACATTAACTAATTAGCCCATTAACTAATCGGCTAACACCCAGGTATCTTTAGAGCCGCCCCCCTGCGAAGAGTTTACAATTAAGCTGCCGCGCTTAAGCGCTACCCGCGATAGGCCGCCTTTTAAAACAAATTGTTTGTCTTTACCCAATAAGGTGTAGGTGCGCAAATCTATGTGGCGGGGCTCAAATTTATTTTCGTCTTCGATGTACGTAGCGTGCACTGACAATGCCATAATGGGTTGGGCAATATATTTGCGCCGATTAGTAGCTATAATGCGTTTAAATTCTTCGCGTTGCTCTCTGGTAGAGGCGCTGCCCACCAGAATACCGTATCCGCCCGATTCATCGACGGGTTTTACCACCAGTTCTTCCATGTGTTCCAGCACGTATTTATAATCGCTGTCGAGTTCGCAACGGTAGGTATGCACGTTTTTCAGGATAGCTTCTTCGCCCAAATAATATTTAATAATATCGGGCACGTAGCTGTACACGGCTTTGTCGTCGGCGGCGCCGGTGCCGGGGGCATTAAGCAACGTAACATTTCCTTCGCGGTAAGCACCCATTATGCCTGGCACACCCAACATCGATTCCGGGTTAAAGGCCAGCGGATCCAGAAAAGCATCGTCTAAGCGCCGGTAAATAACATCAACCTTGCGGGGACCATAAATGGTTTTCATGTAAACCTGGTTTTTGTCTACAAACAAATCCCGGCCTTCTACCAGCGGTATACCCATGTTCAGGGCCAGAAAAGAATGCTCGTAATACGCCGAATTGTAAGCCCCCGGGGTTAAAACCACGCAGGTTGGCTCATCTACGCCGTCGGGGGCTACAGATTGCATCATCGATAGCAAATGTTGCGGGTAATCTTGTACCGAACTTACGTTGTGTTTCCGGAACAAATTAAACAAGGTGCGTTTCATGGCTTCGCGGTTCGATAGCACGTAACTTACGCCCGACGGACACCGCACATTATCTTCGAGCACGTAATATTCTCCGTCGCTGTGTTTTATTAAATCGGTACCCGAAATATGGTTGTAAATATTCCCGACCGGATTAACATCCAGCATGGCTTTGTGGTAATTATTAGAGCTAAAAATTAATTCGGGCGGCACCACACCATCCTTTAATATTTTCTTTTTATGGTAGATGTCGTAAATAAACATGTTAATGGCCACATTGCGCTGAATAACGCCCTGCTCCAGCCGGTTCCATTCCTGGGCCGGAATAATTCGCGGGAATAAATCAAAAGGAAAAATGCGTTCTACGCCGCGCCTTTTATCGGAATAAACCGCAAACGTTACACCCTGGTTAAAAAAGGAAACCTTGGCGTGCTCGTTTAGCTCTTTAAAATCTTCCGGCGAAAATTGTTTAAACTGATCTAAAATCAGATTATAATGCGGTACATGATCGCCTTCGGGGTTAAATACTTCATCCAGCAGTGCCGGATTTAAGCTATAATTACCAAATACACCATTGTTATTTCCTAATAGCCGGACATCATCCATACACCCTTAAATTTTAAACCTTATTCCGGATTAACTTACAAAAAGTTATACCAATAGCCAATTATTTTAACGGCATAATTTAATTTTTAGTTAATTTATTTAAAATATTACCTAGAATTTACCTGTTTCATTACATTTATAAAAATATACTCATAGGCCTTAAAATACATTTAAAGCTATTCTTATACCTCTGCTGGAGTTCGTTTTTAGAAAATAATGCTTTAGAAACTTAGTTATAACTCTAAGTATGCGGCGAGAATTTACTTAATATATTAGCAGCGCTTTGCAGCGGGGCCAGGCACCTAATAATTGTACCGGTTGCCGGTGGGTTAAGCGAGGCTTATTCCTCTTTCAGCAAGCGTTCAATATCTTTTATCCGGCCAAACAATACCATTATATCACCTTCTTTAAAAGTAGTATCGGCCGATACCACGCCTATTACCCGCCGGGAATTGCTGTTGCTCCAGAGCTTTATGCCCTCCTGCAAACGCAGCAAGGTAAGTACGTTTACATTAAATTCGTTCCGGATATTAGATTCGGAGATGCTGCGGCCTACGTACCGGGCCGGCACGGTGGCTTCTATAATATTGTAGTCGTCGGTTAGGTCAAAAGAATCGATAACCCCCTTCATTTCCAGCCTTTTGGCCAAGCGTTCGGCAGCTTCCTGCTCCGGGCGCACAATCTGGTCGATGCCAATGGCTTCGAGCACTTTCTGGTGAATTGGAGAAATAGCCCGGCCAATAATGCGTTTTACGTTGAGTTGCTTAAACAAGGCGGTGGTCATAACGGAGGCCCCAAATTCTTCGCCAATACCCACTACCACCACGTCGGTTTCTTTTAAGGGTAAAGTATGCAGGGCTTGTTGGTCGGTGGAGTCGAGGCAAATGGTATGGGTAATATGGTTTTTGTAGGTATCTACTTTGGCCATATTTTTATCAATGGCAATTACTTCGTGCCCCATGGCGGTGAGTTCCATAGCCAGCGTAGAGCCAAAATTACCTAATCCAATAACAATGTATTTCATAAATATTGCGCTTTAAAGCAAAATTATACACGTAAGCAAGCTATATTTTGCCGTTATCTATTTGCCCGCTTCGTCCACAGATAACCGCCGCCGGCTTCATCGTTTTATTAGCTGATAATAATATTTTCGGCGGGGTAGCGGTAATGTTTGGCTTTGGCCTGCCCAATTAAACCCAATACAAATGTAATTACCCCTACCCGGCCCAAAAACATGGTGAGCATAATAATCACTTTGCTGTAGGCATTTAGTTCGGGGGTAAGGCCCAGGGTAAGGCCAACCGTACTAAACGCCGAAAACACCTCGAAAGCCACCGCCTGTAAATCGTGGCGCGAATCGAACAGGGAAATCAGAAATACGTTGAGTCCAATAATCATAAAGGACAGGAATATTACGCCAAAAGCTCTTTTTACCGATTCGTTAGGCACTTCCCGCTGCATTATTTCTAACCGTTCGCGGCCTTTGCCAATATTAATTACATTCATGAAGGCAATAGCAATGGTAGTGGTTTTTATACCGCCACCCGTAGAGGCCGGCGAGGCCCCTATCCACATAAGCAATAAATAAATTAATACGGTGGGTGTGGTTAGGGCGGCCATGTTAAAGGTATTAAACCCTGCGGTGCGGGGCGTAACCGCGCCAAAGAAAGCCGTTACCAGTTTACCGTAAAAACTATGTTCCTGCAAGGCGTAGTTGTATTCGGTCAGGCCAAACAGCAAGGTGCCCATCCCCAATAAAATAGCCGTAGTAATAAGTACAATTTTAGAATTGAGCAAAAGCAACCGCGGGGCATGGCGGAAATCTTTGCGCCGCGACACGCGGTAGTAAGAACTCTGACTCTTGTGTTGCAGGTACTTGTATACGTTAAATATTACCGGAAACCCAATACCGCCCAAGATAATTAACCCGCAAATAACCAACTGCAAGTTGTAATTATACCGGATCCGGATATCGTAAAGGCCATCGGTTAAAGTAGAGAAACCGGCGTTGCAAAACGCTGAAATGGCATGAAAAATAGCAAAGCTCCATTGGTCGCCGGTTTGATTGGGATAAAGCTGGTTATCCATGCTCATAAAAATAAAGCCCGCTCCTATTGCCTCAATGGTTAATGTAACGGCAACTATTTTTATAATGGTCCGGAAGGTTTGCCCCAGGTGCTCTTCGTTTACCATGCTTTGCAAAAACAACTGGTTCTGGAAAGTGCTGTTGCGCTGAAAAAGCAAGGCGATAAAACTGGTAAACGTCATAATACCTAAGCCCCCCAACTGAATCAGGAGCAATATTATTTTTTTACCGAAGGGCGTAAAAACGGTAGCCGTATCTACTACGGTTAAGCCGGTAACACATACGGCGCTGGTAGCGGTAAAAAAAGCATCCAGAATATGAATGGGTTGGTGCGTTGCGCGCGGTAAAAGCAGCAAGCCGGCGCCGGCCACAATTAAAAAAAGAAAGCTGTATATAAACAGCAAGGCCGGACTAAAAGTAAGCCGGTATAGTCCAATATTTTGCCGGGAAAGCTGTACAATTAAAATATAAACAAATACTAACCGGGTAAATAAAGCACTGTTAAAAAAGGTAATCCAGCCGATATCGGCAAAAAAACTGTGGCGCATAAAAAAGCGCATGCACAGGGCCAGAAAAAAAAATATTAGTATGGCTATTTCTAAGGTGCGCTCCCGGGTAATATTTTTAAAATTAAAAAGCGCAAAAAAACGCCCGGCCAGTATTATAAAAAAAATAACGACCAGATAAGAATTTACCCGGTGAATAGCCCGCTCGGTTTCCAGGTTGTAGGTAAACCCCAAATCATAGATCATGATTAAAAAAGCGAGTAAACTCAGGAAAAAGGCAACCCGATCGGCAACTTTAGATACTTGCTTCCGGAACCGAAGCAAATTTTGTTTTCTCTGTTTAAAGCGTTGCGCAATTCCCATGTTTTGTTTAAGCCAAGCTGGCTGGTAACCCGATAGTAGCGGCTTATTTTAAATATTTAAGTTAAGCAAGTGTACAAAATTAGATTAAAGAATCCGCCCGTATCCTGCTGGAAGTTGCCGGCAAGTTACCTATAAGTAAACCAGAAGATTCTTGCCAGCATAACGGAGACATAGAACTAAAATATAGCCATCTAATTTTGTCTTGGTACTTAATATTTATCTCTTTGCTGCCTTTACGTACATCAGCAAGAGAATATTTACCGGCTAAATAAAAGTTTACGCCGGAAGTAAAGCTACTTTTTAAGCGTCAGATAATAGTAGCGGTTTCGCAAAAACCAGTTTATTTTTTCAGGAACAAATATTTTACCTGCAAGCCGGTATAATAGTTCCGGCCGGGAGCAGCCTGAAAATAACGGTTGCCAAACCCATTTAAGTCGTTGCCCAAACTATACGTTACATCCAGCGCGTTGTCGAGGCCGGCGTAAATTTCGGTTTGCCAATGTTGGCCCCAGCCGCGCCGGAAACCGCCACGGGCATTCAGCAAAATAAAATCATCGGCATATACGGTATTGGCATCGTTTAGCGGCAGCCGCGAAGTATAGTTACCCGTTACGTTCAGGTAAAAACCCAGGCGGCTTTCGGCATCTAAACCGGCTACCCACACGTGCGGCGGCGTACCGGTTAATTTATTGCCGGAGTAATCCTGATCGTCGCGCTGGTAATTCTGGAACCGGAAATGGCTATAAGTATAAGTGCTCCAGATTTTAAGCAATGAAACCGGCTGCAGAGGCGCCTGAATAACGTTATACGCCACGGCCGCCTCAATGCCCCGCTGGCTGGTAGCACCAGCATTGTTAAACACCACCACGCCCGACGGTGTAGCCCGGCTCACAATGGTCTCGTTCAGGTTAAACTGAAAGCCTACTAAATCATAGGTAAGTTTTTCGTTAAATAAATTGCCGCGCACGCCTAACTCATAATTTACGCCCCGCTCGGGGTTTAGCGTAGTGTTAAAGCTGGCATCGGAAGGCCGGATTTCGGCATCGGTGGGCGGCGAGAAACCTGCACTCACACTGCCGTGCGCCGATAGCTGCGGCGAAAACACTTTTACCAAAGCTACCCGCGGCGAGAGTTGCGGGTCGAACTGGCGTTCGTTCTCCACAATAGAAGTTTGGCCAGCTCCCGATACCCGGTTCAGCACGTATCGCATGTCGTTCAGGCTCGCGCCTAACGTAAAAATAAAATTCCGAGGCAAATCGGCTTCGGCCTGGGTAAAAACAAACCCTTGCTCTAAGGTTACTTCATCGTCAAAATTTAATTTACCCGATTTGCCTTTAATATTTTCGTAGTGCCGGGAGTTTACAAAGCTGCGCTGCCACTCGCCGCCCAACATAAACCGGGTACCTACGCCGCCAATTACAGTTTTGTAAGTAGTTTTGGTGCGGCCGCCAAAAGCCTGGTTGGTATTGCGTTCGTAATCGTTGGTAAACGGATGGTTCAGGAAGCTAAAAACCCCAAATACCGAGGTGCTGTTACTTACCTGCGGGCTAAAATCGTAGCGGTGCGACAATCCTACGTTTACCCCATTTAAATTAATGGAGGCATTCTGGTCCAGGTTAAGCTGGCGGGCCTGGCGGGGGTTGGCGTCGTATTGTTCGCGGGTAATGGCGCCGGGCAGTTCGTAGTACAAATCAGAATAATAGCCGTGGAAAGAAAAAGTTTGCTTATCGGAGGGGTATATTTGTCCAGTGAGCAACAGTACATCGCGGTCCATGGCGCTTTGCTGGCGGTAACCATCCAGTTGTTGTTTGGCGTAACGTACCAGAAAATTGGTTTTATCCGAAGCGGTGGCTACTGTGGCCGTGTAGCGGCGCAGGCCAAAAGAGCCGGCCATGGCCCCAACTTCGGCGCTGGTTTCGCCAGCTCGCGGCCTTAAGGTTTGTAAAAGCACGGTGCCGCCGGTGCCCGCCCCGTACGTACTACCGGCGGGCCCTTTTATTACTTCTACCCGCCCAATGGTACCGGCATCAAATAAATTTAACGGAATGGTGCCGTTGGCTTCTACCAGGGGCGTTTCGTTTAAATATAATTTTACGTTGCGTACCCCAAACGGCGCCCGCAAGCTGCTGCCCCTGATAGAAAGCCGGTAACTGGCCGTAGCGCGCTCTTCCATGCGCACGCCCGGCAAGGTATTAAGCGCTGGTACCAGCGAGGTAGTATTAAACCGGTTAATTTCGCGGGAACTTAATAGCCCAATAGCCCCGGCCGTTTCGGGTAAAGGCCGGTTGGTTTCGTAACCCGTAACCGTTATCTCGCTCA
This sequence comes from Adhaeribacter sp., assembly GCF_057359045.1. Lineage (NCBI taxonomy): Bacteria > Pseudomonadati > Bacteroidota > Cytophagia > Cytophagales > Hymenobacteraceae > Adhaeribacter > Adhaeribacter sp. The sequence continues at coordinate 79,338 of NZ_JBMQUD010000006.1, read as the reverse complement.
ATTGCTGACTAACGGCTTGTAACCGGATTAACAATTCGGTGGCTGCTTGAGGCACGGCCAGCCGCTGCCCCTGATAGCCCACCATGCTTACAAACAAACTATCGGCCCCAGCCGGTAAGGTTAAATTAAAGTATCCCTGCTCGTTGCTAATGGTGCCGGTACCCGTTAAGCTACTGCTTACCGATGCGCCGGCTAATGGGCGCTGGGTTTGGGCATTAATTACCCGGCCCCGCACCATTTCCTGGGCCTGGGCAACAGAACAACTGCAAACAACAAAAAGTAAAAAGGCTAAATAATTTTTCATATTATAAAAGGAGCAATCTCTCCTAAGACGAGATAACTACGCCCAGCGTTATACAACGGCTAAATAAATTTAAAAATGTACCCCGGCAGCCAAGCCCAGTAGCCCTTACGCTAACTTAAAGAAGGTATTCCGGCCCCGAAACTATAAAAAAACCGCCAGAAAAAAGCTTTTGCCTTGCAGATTTCGCCATTGTAGCTTATTCCAGTAAAGTGGTTAGAACTTGCCGCATAAAACTACAGGAAATAATAAAGGAGAAAGCTTGGCCGCATTGTTCTTTATTGAATATTTTAGCCAGGAAGCATTTTTAGCCATCAAGTTTTATTATTTGTACCGGCGGTGAGAACAAATAGACTTTAGAATTTTTAGAAATTCCGTCTTTCTCAGAAACAAAAATAGTTTTTCTATAGCCTTTTAATTCTTATATTTATATATAATATATTCGGCAATCCAGTTCCGGTTATCGGTTGATTTTGGATGGATAAACGGAATAAATTCCATATATCGCGTAGTTAAGCGTAATAGTAAGATTTAAAAAAATGTCAATTCATAATATTGCATTAGTCTACTTGGAAGAAATTGAGAATATCTACCAAACAGAAATGGTTGATGCTGAAAAAGAAGGAGATTATTACAGAATGGTAGCTCCTCCATTTTTTGCTAAAAACCTTGCTATAGATGATTTAATTGCAGTAGAGAACGAAGATGGGGTTCATTACTTTGATGACTTAATTGAAAAATCAGGGAGAAGTACGGTAAGGATACTCTTTTGGAACGAGGATATAATAAACAAAACTTTAGAAGAGGTAAAGCAGCTTGGAGCAGTAGTTTTTACTTTGCCCGAAGTAACTATATATGTTGCTTTGGACATTCCCGCAGAAATTGATTACTCCCTAATACAAGAATTTTTAGAAACAGGAAAGATAAATCAGTTATGGGATTTTGATGAAGCTTGTTTAGGGTGGAAATAAAAGGAAAACTACATCGCACAACCACACCTTTACTGTAGCTACGCCACAGCAAAGCCCAGTACGTTGTGTGTAATACAATGAATAGAATATTATTAATTATTGGACTTATGGTTTTCATAACGAGTTGCAATAACCTAACAACTGAGGACAAAAATTCCTATGTTGAGGAACATCCTTCCTTTTTTGAATTAAGGCATGGAAACTGGACTGATAATTCATGGATAAGAAAACCAAAAAACCTATTGATGGTCCACGAGACCTTTAAGAAGATAGGTTACATGAACTTAATCGGCCCTTATTTGTCCGACAATCCTTTAGTTATTCAAGATTTTTATATAAAAAAAAAGACCATATGACCTTATTGATAGTCTTTTATTGACTTATAATCAGAAGCACATCAAAATAAAATATTATAAAGAATTTTGGGAAAGGAGAAAAAAGGAAAGGAATGATAGTATTGTTTATCAAATAATTAAAGATTTAAAATATTCCTATGAAACAAAGTTTACTTCAAGTACACTTTCATTAAATGCTGATAATAAACTTGTAAATGATACCTTGTTCCAATTGCTAAACATCGAATACCGAAATGACAACCTTTCAAATAAACTAGCTTTGGAAGACTTTAAAAGTTTAGTGAAGTCGGGTTTTCATCAGTCAGCTTTTAATCTCCTTCATGAAAGGACTGAATACGAAAATATCAATTGGGAGAAGGGAGAATTGACTAAGGAACTAAAAAAAGCAGACACATATTCAAACGCTTGGTTTGAGGATAATTCAAAATAAAAGTACTACCTACAACAACACCTAAACGGCAGTCTTCGTCCGATGGCTTCGCCCGTCGTTTAGCCATATACGTTAGCAGCAACTTAAAAAATGAAAAGAAATCTGATAGTTCTAACTTTCATAGCAGTTATGATAGGTTGCAATGAATCTTACAAAAAGGGAGTTCAAGCAGCCGACAGAGAAAATCTTGAACTAACTAAAGCGGATACTGATTCAATTAAACAGGCCGCAAACTGGAAAGCATTTGAAGAATCTTTCGTGCTCAAGAATTATTTAGTTTCAAAAATACCTTCAAACGACTTTATATCTATATCTCAAAAAGCTGGAATCTTCATATCGCCCGACAGCGTGGAGATTGAGAAATTAATAAAAGAAAACGGAGAGGAAGACTTTTACACAGTTGCGGACGACAATAGTTACTTCGAACATGAAGCCTCAGAATATCTAAAAGAAAAGAAGTTCACAATTATTTACCCGACCAAACGATATATAAAGTTCGTCTCTAAAAAGAGTGAATTTTACTTTGATACAAAAGCAAAAGCCGCTAGAGGCTGGACGACAATCTTGTTCTCTCCTGAAAAAGGGTCACCTAAAATCATAAATCCTGTAGATATTGATTTAGAATTTCAAGAATACTTAAAATAAAAAGCAGCTGCTAACAACACCTAAACGTCAGCCGACGGCCTCGCACGTTTTTTATACTAACCGTTGGCGGTAATGCAAATAAAAAGAATGAGCAGTAACTGGTATCTTATCTTGACAGGTCAATTTGGCTATCCACAGCCTGAGAATGACTTTGGATATTTAGAAAGACCTTACGAGCCAGAAAGTGGATGCCCTACTTGTCATATAGGAATCATTCAAACCAACGCTTTTAGGTTTAAAAAAGAGTCAAAAGTAAACCGAAGCCACTTTATTGGTTTGAATTGGGTTTTCGACCAAATATTTGTCAAAGAGGAAGTAAAGATAAAGTTAGAAAACGAAAGAGTAAGCGGTATAAGATTCTCAAAACCAGTACTCCATAAAACAGGTGAACCTCTAGGCACTGTTTTTCAATTGCATGTAGAGACACTACTCCCAAAAGGTTTGATCGCATCTAGTCTGTCTTCTGAGGTTTGCCAGCAACCAACCGATATAAAAGAGGTTAAGTTTCTGGAAGCAATTGGAAGTAAATTGCTAAAAGGTCCATTTTGTGGTCGAACCAAGTACAACTTTCCGCAAGGGAGAAAGCTAAGCTTTCACAAATCTATTTTCCAAGACCAACCCGATATTGTGCGGACTACTGAATGGTTTGGTAGTGGTGGTAGCGCCAGTAGACCAATTATTATTTCAGAGAAAGTTAAAGATATAATTGAGCGCCAAAATTGGTGTGGAGCTTTTTTGCAGCAAATAGATATTATTGACTAAAAAGCACTATCCGCCAACATTGTGCATAAGCCATGCTACGGCCGACGGCCTTGCCGTCGTTTACACAAGTACGTTGGAGCAAATTTGAAAGATGAAAATAAAAGAGCTACTGAAGAAAACAGAACACCGGCCTTGGATACTTCCAACTAGAAACTGGCAGTACTATCAGGAATGGAATAATGCGGTATTTCTACACTGGCAGGTTGACATCAACGAGTTGAAGAAGTTTGTTCCTGACGACTTAGTGATTGACTTGTTTGTAGGCAAGCCATGGGTGTCATTAGTAGCTTTCACAATGGAGAAAATAAGGCCAAGAAATTTACCTTCTTTCTCTCCTATATCTAACTTTCACGAAATCAACATTCGGACATATGTGAAGTATAACAATAAAACAGGTGTTTACTTCTTAAGCATTGAGGGTGGGACAAAAATATCTTGTCAAGTCGCCAAAGGCTTATCTGAGCTGCCTTACCGACACTCAAGAATAAAGAGGGAAGAAAACTACTATTGCTCTGAAAACTGCAGTTTTGGAGATAGGCTTGAACTAAGCTATCAGGTTGGCCCACCACTGTCTAAGAAAACTGAACTTGACAAATGGCTAACCGAGAGATATGCTTTGTTTCAAGACACAGACACCTCAATTAATGAATTTGAGATTCACCATATTGAGTGGCCAACATCTAAAGTAGAATTGAAGAGTATTAACGTCAAATACCCCAGATTTGGCAAACTATTGAGCGGCATTCCAAATCTAAGTCATTACTCAACAGGAGTTGAGGTAGTAGCTTGGGACAAAAAGAAGCATAAAAAGCTGGCTCCAACACAAGCTATAGCGCATTAAAATGCGCCACAGCCAAAACCGTTGGGCAGCATTAATAAATAATACATGAATATTAAATGCGGGAAGTGCGGAATTGATTTAACAGAAGCGTTAGAATCACTTAATAACACGACCCTTCTGCATAAAAACCAATGAAGAAAACTATGTACCATGTGGAAAATTATTTATAAGTGATGGTGCATATTATACAAGAACGGAGGGTAAAATATTCATCAACTGCGCCGACTTGAAAAAGGCAAAGAACCATCCAGGCAATAATAAGGCTACAGGGCTGTTGCCGTTTAGATGGGTTAAATGGGCATGAGACAAGGATAGAGGAATCAGACTACCGGATAGCCCACGAAATAATATTCAAAAGCGATTTGGCAGCTATTGAATAAGAAAGTTACGCACTGCTAAATATAATTTAAACGGCAACCACTACTTTGCTGCCACTTACTCGTACGCGTTTGTAGTAATGGTACATGGTAACATAGGGCGCTTACTTATATTACCATGTAACAGAAGCAAATATCGTTAAAAGGTTGCCAGGCATTACCCAGTTTAAAATCTTTACGAGGGGCCATACTACAAATTAAAAACAAATATTGTGGAAGAATCAAAAAACAAACCTGGGCACGCCGGTTCTGCCGGTAACACTACTCCAAAGGTAACCGGGATTGGTGGAATTTTCTTTTTTTCGGAAAACCCAGAAGAAACAAAAGAATGGTACGCTAAAAATTTAGGGTTCGCGGTAGATGAATGGGGCGCCACCTTTGAATGTAGAAGTGTAAACCAACCCGACGAAATAAATCGCCTCCAATGGGCACCCTTTGCGCGGGGAAGTGAATATTTTGCGCCATCGAAAAAGGAGTTTATGATTAATTACAGGGTCCAGAACATAGAAGGCCTGGTAAATAAATTAAGAGAAAACGGGGTAACGATTCTGGATGAAATAGAAACGTTTGAATACGGAAAATTTATTCATATAATGGACGCGGAAGGAAACAAAATAGAACTGTGGGAGCCCATTTAACCAGGCATTTACAAAAACGAAAAAATAGTCCATTGCCGACATTAGACTTGTATGCACCTGATACTACATAAGGGTACAGCATAGAATCATGGCCAGTTTTAGATTACTACAGCTAATTGCCAGCCAAAAGCTTTTTTAAATTCACAAACGAATTATACGGGCCAACCGTAGCCGCCATATTTACCAGCCAGGCCGGAATAGCACCACCCGGATTTACGCTAAATACATATTCTACTTTTAAGCGATTGGGCGCGAGGGGTACAACGGTCCAGGTGGCTACGGAATACGGCACCCGCACCAAACCTTTTTTAACTGGCAAATATTGCGGCAGGCTTTGGGTTTTTATATCCAGGTTTTTGGTACCGGGTACTTCCGTAATAATCAGTTCCAGAATCAGGTCGCGGCCGGTAACGGGCCAGGGCGCTTCGGTTTCGGTGTAGTACACAATAGATGCTTTTGTTTTTTTAAGTACGTAGGCATTTTTGGTTAAGTACACCCAGTTTTTGTAGTTATCAATATCCTGCAAAATATTAATTAACTGGGTAGTAGTGCCGGTAAGCTCAGTAACTACTCTTATTTCTTTTAATTTTTGGTCGGTTATTTTGCGGGTATAAACGGCAATGCCGTTCTGGTTCTTTTTCAGTTCCCAATTGCCTTGGGCCCGGGCGGGTTGTTGCTGTAAAACCCCGAAAAAAATAAGTAATCCAAATAAGGCGGGTTTCATACGGGTGGTTTACGCAAATTATTCCAGAAAACGGACGTTGATATAACTGTTACTGTTCCGCCCCTGGTCGTCGGTACAGGAAATTTTGTATTTGCCGGCCTGCGTGGGAGCAAAAAACAGTTTTTCGTTGGCGGGGCTGGTTTGCAAAAATTTGTCGTTGATGTACCAATATACCTGTTTCACCTCGTTGTGGGCGTTGCAATGCAGCATTAGCTTTTGGTTTTCGGTACGCTCCAGTAAATATTCCGTATCGGCGGTAGGTGAGGTAATAACCGGCGCAAAATCCTGAAATATGCGGCTGCAAGCCGGGTTGTGCGCCGGAATTTTGGTGTAAGGAATATGCTCGGTGTTAAAAAAAGTAATTAGTTCGGGTGCATAATTGGGGTACTGCTTTTGGATATAATTGCCGTTTACCGGCAAACAAACGGTACAGTAAGCCAATTGTTCGTTGGGGCTAACGGGTATTTGTTTCAGGTGCGTGCATTTAACTACCCCCGACACACCCGGTATAAAGGTATCGGTAATCAGGTCGGCACAAAAATTATTGGCGGGGTTGCCGCTGGCGGCACAAACCTGGCGGTGACTTAACCCCGGCGGTTGTTTAAACCAGCCGGCCGGGCTGTTATAATCAATGGTGTTAAAAATAGAAAAGAGCAGCGGAGTGGCCGAGTCGGTGCCGTTCAGTTCCGGCACGCCTTCGCCGGAAAAATTGCCCACCCACACGCCTACCGTATACTTTTGGTTATAGCCAATGCTCCAGGCATCGCGGCGGCCATACGAAGTGCCGGTTTTCCAGGCTATTTTGGGCAAGTGCATACTGTTTTGGGCGTTGTGCGGCAAATCGGGGCGTTGGAGTTGGGTTAAAATCTGGTTTACCATGTACGCAGCTGCCGGCGAAAGCAATCTTTTTTGCACCGCAGCGGTATCTTGCTGCTGCCACCGCAAAGAATAATATTGCCCCTGGTTGGCAAAAGCCGAAAACAAAGTAGTCAGCTCTTCGAGGGTAACATCGCAGCCGCCCAGAATAAGCGATAAACCCAATTGGTTGCCTTGTTTCTTTATCTGCGAAAATTCGGCTTGCTGGAGTTTCTGCACAAAAGCCGGTACGCCCAACTGATCCAGAATTTTCACGGCCGGAATATTAAGCGAAGTAGCCAAGGCCTGCTCCACAGTAATATTGCCACTGTAATTGCCGTAATAGTTTTCGGGGCGGTAACCCGCGTAATCTACGGGCACATCGCTAATTATACTTTTGGGCGTAAGCAAACCTTTATCAAAAGCCGTGGCGTACAAAAGCGGCTTTAGCGTACTGCCCGGCGAGCGAATAGCCCGTACCCCATCTACCTGGCCCCCGTGGGCCAAGTCATTAAAATCGGCGGAGCCCAAATACGCTTCTACCGCGTGGGTTTGGTTGTTAATAATAATTACCGAAGCATTCTGAATATTTTTATAGCGCAACTGCTGCATATAATTATAAGTCAGTTGCTCGGCTTTTGCCTGCAGGTGGCGGTTAAGTGTGGTTTTAATGACGGGCTGCTGCGGGTACCGGCGAAACAACCGGTATGCTAAATGTGGCGCTACCTGCGGCGCTTCCACGCGCTCGGCTACCAATGGTTCCTGCAAGGCATCGGCAATTACTTTTTCCGGAAAGGCCTTTTGTTCCTGCAAATACCGCAACCATTTGTTTCGGAATACTACAATTTGCGCGTTCCGTTGCCCAATGCGCAACGACGAGGGTTTGTTGGGAATAACGGCCAGTGTAACGGCCTGCGCCAAACTCAATTGCGCCGGCGACTGCTGAAAGTATAACACGGCGGCTGCTTTTACTCCTTCTATATTGCCGCCAAAGGGCACCAGGTTCAGGTATAACTGCAAAATTTCGTCTTTGCTGTACTGCCCCTCCAGTTGCAGCGCCCGAAACATTTCGGTTAATTTAGCTCCGTAAGTTCTTTTCTGAGGATAAAGCAACCGCGCCACCTGCATGGTAATGGTAGATGCCCCGGAAGTAGTTTTGCCGCGTAAAGTATTATTCCAGAAAGCCCGGCCTAAAGCAAATGGGTTTATACCCGGGTGGTAATAGAAATATTTATCTTCTTTTAGCAGAATGGTTTTTTTTAAAACCGGGCTTATTTCGCCGGGCGCCAGTTGCATGCGCCATTTATCATCCGGGCTCAGAAAAGCATTTATGACACTGCCATCGGCGGCTGTAATAACCGGGGAATACGCTATTTGTACCCGCAGCGGGAATAAGAAATGAAGCAGCACCAGCGTAAATATTGGGAATAGCAACAAGCCTGCCACCAGCTTAACCCTCCGGCTACGGCCGTAAGTTGCTATTTTGGGCAGAAAATATTTCTTGTAAAAAACGGGCGGCCGCCACATGCTTAATTCTACTTGGGGTTATTGCGCCAAATATTTTATGAATATTCAACAACTTCAAATTTAATAAAGTACCCGGCATTTTTCCGGATTTATCAAAACTAAAGCACCTGCTCTTGTTTTAGAAATAGAGGCCTGAGGCAATAATAAATATTTACCAAAACGCGCTGGCCCTTTTGTTATTTTAAATCAACCAAACGCAACCCTGGCAAATATTCAATTTTGAACTTATTGAGTGTTTTATAAAATTAGCAGGAACTGCGGCCATGGGTGCTATTATCCCCGCCAATCTTTTAACATTTGCCGGACTGCTTGCCGGTGAAAACACGCAGCCAGGGCAAACGTTAGTACCATTGCCAAAATATTAAACAGCTTCTTTATAAACTAACGAAAGCATTAATATTTCCTGTTAACGGCATTCCTTGAATCGCTTACCTTAAAGTTTAAGTTTTTTTAAATTCAACCTTTAATCAAAAGTGAGTTTAGCCAATTGTATTGCCAAGATTAAATATTTGCAATATTTACCCAGGATAATTAAATATTTATTTAAGTAATGTTCTAAATTCTGAATATTATTTTATTTTTACTCACCATACAACTATTCTTCTAACATTTAACTTTGCATGCAGCATATTTACACCAAGCGTTTTTACGCTGTACTTTTATTTCTGATTTTAAGCAACTTTGCGGTGCGGGCGCAAGAAACTTTTCCGCGCAACGGCGTTTACGACGACCGCCCCGGCCTGGTAGCTTTTACCAACGCCACCATTTTTACCGATTACCAAACCCGCCTCGATAACGCCACGCTGCTTATCCGAAACGGCAAAGTAGTAGCTGCTGGTGCTAAGGTAAAAATACCCGAAGGAGCCGTTACCGTTGATGCCAAGGGCAAATATATTTACCCCGGCCTGATTGATATGTACACCAGCTATGGTTTACCGCCGGTAATTCCGGCTCGGGTAGCCTATGCCGCGGGCGCTACCGAATCGCAGAAAAAAGGGCCTTATAGCTGGAACCAAGCCATTAGGGCCGAAAACAATGCGGCCGAAATATTTAAAGTAGATACCAAAGCGGCCGAAGATTACCGCAAGCAAGGTTTTAGTACGGTGCTGGCCCTGCACCCCGACGGCATTGCCCGCGGCACCGCAACCTTAGTAAGCCTGGGCCAAAAGCGCGAGAACGAAGTAATCTTACTCGACCGGGCCGCTTTCGGGCTATCTTTCGATAGGGGCTCTTCTACCCAGGATTACCCCGGATCACTCATGGGCGCCATTGCTCTGCTGCGCCAAACTTACCTCGATGCGGCCTGGAACAGCAAAACGCCCGGCAAAGAGCAAAACCTGTCGTTAAAAGCCTTTACCGATACCCGCGCGCTGCCCCAATTATTTGAGGCCACAAATAAATTAAACGTGTTGCGGGCCGATAAAATAGGCGATGAATTTGGGCAGCAATATATTATTAAAGGTAAAGGCGATGAATACCAGATGCTGAACGAGGTAAAAGCCACCAAAGCTACGCTTATTCTGCCGCTTAATTTCCCGGAAGCTTACAACGTAGAAGACCCGTTTGATGCCACCCGCATTTCGCTGGAAGATTTAAAACACTGGGAAATGGCCCCCGCCAACCCTGCTACTATAGCCAAAGCCGGTATTCCGTTTGCCTTAACCGCCGCCGACTTAAAAGACAAAAAGAGCTTTTTCCCGAACCTGCGCAAAGCCATTGCTTACGGCCTCGACGAAAAAGAAGCCTTGAAAGCCCTGACCTACACGCCTGCACGCTTGCTTAAAGCCGAAAAGCTGGTGGGTGCTTTGCAGCCCGGCATGGTAGCCAGCTTCTTAATTACCTCTAAGCCTTTGTTTCAGGAAGACAACGTGATTCTGGAAAACTGGGTACAAGGCGAACGGTTTAAACTAAGCGAAATTCCGGTGGATGTACGGGGCGTTTATGCTCTGCAGGTAGGCCAGCAACCAATCGTAAACCTGCACATTTCCGGCAACCCCGATAAACCCGAAGCCCGTGTACTTTTTAAAGCCGCCGGTGCTACCGACTCCACCAAAGTTAAAGGCAAAATTTCCCTAACCGGCGATTTGATAACCTTAACGTATAACCCCGACGAAAAGAAAAAAGAAAACGTAGTGCGGCTGAGTGGCTGGTATGCTGGCCCTGATAAAGGCTTCCGGGGTACTGGTCAGTTACCCGATGCCACACCCGTAAACTGGACCGCCAAATTATCAAAAGCCTTGACCCAGCAGGCCCGGCAAGATTCGATTAAAGCCAAAGACCCCATTGTTTTAGGACCAATAATTTACCCGTTTGCGGCTTTTGGCCGGAAGGCATTGCCCCAAGCCCAAACCGTGTTAATTAAAAATGCCACCGTTTGGACAAACGAAAAAGAAGGCAAACTGGAAAACACCGACGTGCTGTTGCGCAACGGTAAAATAGAACGCATTGGTAAAAACCTGCCGGCTACCGGTGCCCAAGTGGTAGACGGTACCGGCAAACACCTTACGCCCGGTATTATCGACGAGCACTCGCATATTGCCATTGATGGTGCGGTAAACGAAGGCACCCAGGCCGTAACTGCCGAAGTACGCGTAGGTGATGTGATAGTTCCCGAAGATGTAAATATTTACCGCCAATTGGCAGGTGGCGTGGTAGCTTCGCAATTATTGCACGGCTCGGCCAATCCTATTGGTGGCCAGTCGGCCATTATAAAGCTGCGCTACGGCCAGGGCCCCGAAGCGCTTAAAATAAAAGGAGCCGATAATTACATTAAGTTTGCTTTAGGCGAAAACGTGAAACGCTCCAACACCCAAAACGTGGTACGTTTTCCGCAAACCCGCATGGGTGTGGAACAGGTGTTTTACGATGCCTTCCAGCGCGCCAAAGAATACCAGAAAGCCCACGAAAATTATAATCGCTTATCCGGTAAAGCTAAAGCCAGTGCCGAAGTACCGCGCCGCGACCTGGAACTGGAAGCTTTGGTAGAAATATTAAACAACAAGCGATTTATTACCTGCCACTCGTACGTGCAGTCTGAGATTAACATGCTCCTGAAAGTGGCCGACCAGATGGGCTTTAAAGTAAATACCTTTACCCATATCTTGGAAGGTTACAAGGTGGCCGATAAAATGCGCGAACACGGCGCGGGTGCTTCTACTTTCTCCGACTGGTGGGCTTACAAAATGGAAGTAAAAGATGCTATTCCGTACAATGCCGCTATTATGACCAACGTGGGCCTGGTTACTGCTATTAATTCCGACGATGCCGAAATGGCCCGACGCCTAAACCAGGAAGCCGCCAAAGCCGTGAAATACGGTGGTTTATCCGAAGAAGAAGCCCTGAAACTGGTAACCCTGAACCCCGCTAAATTATTGCACCTCGATAAACAAATGGGCAGTATAAAAGCCGGTAAAGATGCCGACGTAGTACTCTGGACTGACCATCCGCTCTCCATCTACGCCAAACCCGCCAAAACTTTTGTGGATGGCATTGCTTATTTCGACTTGGAAACTGACCAACAACTGCGGCAAGAGTTAGCCCAGGAACGCCAGCGAATTATTCAAAAAATGCTCAACGCCAAGCAAACCGGTGCTCCCACGCAAACTACTCCCCTGGCCCGCCGCGGTAGCACAGTACAGCACTGCGAAGATGTGGAGTAATTGTTGATTGTTGGATTGTTGAATTGCTGATTGCTATTGATTTTTCAAATTATCTGAAAGCCCCCTATTTAGTTAAGGAGTAAATCTTGTAAGAAGAGGAATATATACCCAAAGCAGTCGGCTACGGAGCAAACTCTCCCCTTGAGGGGAGATAAAGAGGGGTGTAAGGTTGGATTGACAACTGAGAAGCAAAAGCTATTGTGAATTTCTGCTGTCTTGACATCCCTGCGGTCCCCTCAAGGGGACAGTTCCCCGTAGCAAAGGCTTTTTGTAAACTACCAATTTATTTTAAAGATTATTAATATATATTAATAAGGGCCTAACAAAAACTTACCCTCCTATATTAGGAGGGGCAGGGGTGGTAAATAAATAGTTCGAAAACCACTCCTAAAAAGTATACTTTAATTAAACCAATATTCCCAATGAAATATAAATATTTATTCATAGCACTGCTGTTTAGCTATAGCGCCTGGGCCCAGGTACCAGCGCCGGCACCGCCGCAAAGCAAACCCATTTTACTCACGGGTGCCACCCTGCACGTAGGCAACGGTACCGTTATAGAAAAAGCTGCCGTTGCTTTCGACAAAGGCAAAATAACCTATGCTGGTCCGGCTACGGGTGCGCCGGCCAATGCTGCTTTTGAACGCATAGATGTAAGTGGTCAGCATATTTACCCGGGGTTAATTCAGCCCAACACGACCCTGGGGCTAAACGAAATTTCGTCGGTGCGGGCTACTCTAGACCAACAGGAAGTTGGCGTTATTAACCCCAATGTACGGGCTATGGTGGCCTTTAACACCGATTCGGAGGTACTGCCCACCATCCGGGCCAATGGCGTGCTGCTGGTACAAGCTACACCGGTGGGCGGCACTATTTCCGGCTCCTCGTCGGTAATGCAGCTTGATGCCTGGAACTGGGAAGATGCCGTGGTAAAAGCCGACGATGGTTTGCACCTAACCTGGCCGTCTTTGCTTACCCAAACCCAAACCGACGTAACCCCCGCTTATACCGAAGCCCTGCGCAACCGCGAAAAATCAATTCAGGAACTCGACCAGCTTTTCGGCCAGGCCTCGGCTTACCGCCCGGGTGCTTACGACAAAACCAACGTAAAATTAAATGCCATGCGGGGTTTGTTCGATGGCACCAAACGCTTATACCTGCACGCCAATCAGGCCAAAGAAATAATAGAAGGCGTGCGGTTTGCCCAGCAACGAGGCGTTAAACATGTGGTGCTGGTAGGTGGCCGCGATGCTTGGCGCATTACTGATTTCCTACGGGAGAATAATATTCCGGTTATTATATCGGGTGTTCATGCCTTGCCCACTTACGCCGGCGACGACACTGATTTAGCCTATAAAACGCCTTTTTTGCTGCAGCAAGCCGGTATTTTATACGGATTAGATTACGATGCCAGCTTGCACGGCGTACGGAATTTACCTTTTATTGCCGGTACGGCCGTGGCCCACGGCTTAACGAAAGAACAAGCATTGATGGCTATTGCGGGTAACACGGCTAAAATATTAGGCATTGCTGGGCAGGTAGGTACCGTAGAAACCGGGAAAGATGCCACGCTGGTAGTTTCGGCCGGCGACTTACTGGACATGCGCACCAACAATGTAACCCGCGCTTACATCCAGGGCCGTCAGATCAACCTCACCGACAAACAAAAATCCCTCTACGAGAAATTTAAAGCGAAATACAAAGAAGCAAAGTAGTACCTCTTCCAGAAAGACCAATTGCCTACAAATACGACTGTTGATAGCGATTAATAATATACAGCTACTGGCGCGGGCGTCCTCGCCCGTGCTGTTTTCCTCCGCCCTCTGGCCAATATTATACAAATCATTAGAATTGATAAATACCTCGGCCAGAGGCCGGAAGAAGTAATCACCGGCGTGACGCCGGCGATAGCAGCTATTTATTTACATGTGAACAACAGTTCTTGGTGAAAGCCGCTCCCCTAAATATCTATCCTCTCGTATTTAAATTAAAATAACCCAAGAAAGTTATTTCCATACTAAATTCTAATTACAAAGCTTTAAGCTTTTATCTTACATTGTTATTTTACGCTGGCCAGTTATAAAATATATTATGAACACATTTACGCTACCCGCCAATACATCTGTACAACAGGTTACCCTCCGTACCCGCCAGTTAGCCGAGCTGAGTAATTTTTACCAAACTGTGTTGGGCTTACGGCAAATAGACAGTCCCGCTAACCAGGTACACTTAGCAGCCGGCGAACAGACCATCCCGCAACTTATACTGGAAGAAGACAAAACCGCCCCTTTGTTTAGCCGCCGGCAACCAGGGCTGTACCACATAGCCTGGCTTGTACCTAACCGGCCGGAACTGGCCCGGGCTTTACGGCATTTACTCCAAACCAAGTGGCCGCTGCAAGGTTTTGGCGATCATCTGGTAAGTGAGGCTATTTACTTGGCCGACCCCGATGGTAACGGCATTGAGGTATATGCTGATCGCCCCCGCGATACCTGGCCAATCGTAAACGGACAAGTACAAATGGATACCTTGGCGGTAGATGTGCCAAACCTGCTCGCCGAAATAGAAAATACTGACACTAACTGGAACGGTTTACCGGCCGGCACTATAATCGGTCACATTCATTTGCAGGTATCGTCGTTGGCGGCCGCCAAACAATTTTATTGCGAACAGTTGGGCTTTGATGTGATGCAGCAAAATTACCCCGGAGCACTATTCGTTTCGGCAGGCGGCTATCACCACCACTTGGGCCTAAACACCTGGCATAGCTTAAACACCACGCCTGGCCCAGCTAATAAAACCGGCTTAGCTAATTTTACGCTGCAGGTACCCAATAATGAAGCATTTAATTTTCTAAAGAATAATTTAACAGCGGCTGGGCTGCTTGTTACTACCCTCACGCCTACTCTTTTTACCGTTATCGACCCCGACAACCTAACTATTTTTATCAGCGCCTAATTTAATCCAAATATTGTGGGAGTAATGGAGCTTTATCTTTTCAGACATAATGGACTTGCTTCTACCGGAAAACTCAGGACATGCGCTGCGGCCAATTATCCCCCTACCCCGCCAGTAATAAAAAATACTTGTCTGTTTTTCGGTTGCTGATTAAAATCTGTTGTGCCTCTTTTGTAAAAAAGAACAATTGATTTTAGAAACTTGCCCACCCAAGTGCGATTGCCGCTTACCGGTAGGGGGAAGCAATTATCGCCTCAGCACCTAAATATTTTACGCCATGCTCGTAACGGAAACAGAAGAAGTAGAAAAATATTACCGTGCTTTAGTCCGGAAAGACGCGCAATTCATTGGTATATTTTACGTGGGAGTAAAAACAACCGGTATATTTTGCATTGCCACTTGCCGCGCCCGTAAGCCTAAACCCGAAAACGTGGAGTTTTATACCACTGCCAAAGAATTGCTGCAGCACGGCTACCGGCCCTGCAAAGTTTGTCGGCCCACCGAAAATGCTTATCAAACGCCGCCCGAAGTACAATTGGCTTTAAATTTACTTAGCCAAAACCCAGCGCAAAAAGTTTCGGACTATCATTTAAAACAGCAAGGGCTGAGTCCTGAAAAAGTAAGGCGCTGGCTTAAAAAGCACCATGGGGTTACGTTTCAGGCGTACCAGCGCATGATCCGGATTAACAGCGCTTTTGCCGAGCTGCAAAATGGCAAAAGTGTTACGGCTTCGGCTTTTGCATCGGGGTATGAATCGTTGAGCGGATTTGGCTACACTTTTAAAAAATTATTGGGCCAATCGCCCGACGAAGGAAAAGATCGAACCATTATCCTGATCACCCGCTTTACCACTCCACTGGGCCCTATGTACGCCGCCGCCACCTCATCCGGGCTTTGTTTGTTAGAGTTTACCGATCGGCGCATGCTTGAAACCGAATTCCGGGACCTTCAAAAAAGCTTAAATGCTACTATTTTAACCGGCGAAAACGCCCATTTAGCACAGGCAAAAAACGAACTTACTGAATATTTTGCGGGCACCCGCCAGCATTTTGGCGTACCGTTGCACACCCCGAGCACCACCTTCCGGCAAAAGGTTTGGCAAGCTTTAAGCCAGATACCTTACGGCCAAACTTGCTCTTACCAGCAACAAGCCGGAAAATTAGGTTATCCGCAAGCAGTTAGGGCAGTAGCCTCGGCAAACGGGCACAACCGCATTGCCATTATAATCCCCTGCCATCGGGTGATTGGCAAAGATGGCAATTTAACCGGTTACGCGGGCGGTTTGGAAAGGAAAAAGTGGTTACTGGAACACGAACGCCAGCACTCCATTTAGCTTACGGCACTTGGCAAACTGGGCAAAAATAGGTAGTACGGCCGCCTACCTTGGTAATTTGCAGGGATGTCTGGTGACGTGCACAAACCTGCCGTTCACTGGCTTTTAAAGCATTGTCGTCCCAGCCCCGGGCATGAATTAAAAATGTTTTGGGAAAGTTCTGGTAAACAGCTTCGTGCGCAATGGCAGTTTGCAAAACGTGCTGAATAGCTTCGTGCAGGTGTTCAAAATCGGCAGAGGTTAAATTATTAGCCGCTTGGGCCGGATGAATTTGGGCTTGATATAGCACTTCATCGGCAATCCAGTTGCCAATGCCGGCCAGTATTTTCTGGTCGAGGAGCAAAGCTTTAATGGGTGCTTTCCGGTTTTCTAAGCGGGCCTGCAGTTGCGGTAAGGTAATATCCAGGGCATCGGGGCCCAGGCTTTTTTCCTTGCGGTAAGCCGTTACACTTTCGGCCAGCCCCACCCGGCCAAACTTCCGCGAATCGATAAAAGCTAACCGGAAATTATTTGTAAAATGGAAAACAATGCGGGCAAAGCGCGGCGTATCTTCGGCATCGCGGAAATATGCCAAATCGCCGGTCATGCCAAAGTGCAGCACCAAAATTTTGCCGGTGCTTAACTCAATTAAAAAATGCTTGCCAATGCGGTAAGATTCCCTAAACTGAGCACCTTTTAGCGCCTGTTGCAGCGTATCGTAATCGGTGGTTAACTGGCGCTGGTCTTCTACCTCCAGGTTAGCTACGGTATGGCCCAGGGCCGTTTGGTTAAAATATTGACGGTAAGTTTCTACTTCGGGTAATTCGGGCATCAGGCATTAAGCTGTTTAGTGGGCGCTAATTGATACGGATTTATACAAAACTCTTTCGTAAACCAAATGTTTTCTGTCCTTGCTCCAGGAGATTCAAATTATTCTAAATCTCAGTTTCCCCCTGACATTCTACTGACAACCTACTTATTATTAATGACTTATAACATAATTGGCAAACCTTTCAAATTATATTTAAGACTAATTATTTATGCGAAAAAAAGCCTGAGAAGTAAAACAGCTACGATTTTACTGTAACCTTAACCCCATAAATAAGCTAAAAGAAACGGTTAAGATAATTTTGCCCCAGCACTTATGACTAGTTTATTTTCGCCGCTAAAGATTAAAGACCTGGAACTGAAAAACCGGGTAGTTGTTTCGCCGATGTGCCAGTACTCCAGCACCGATGGTTTTGCCAACGATTGGCACCTGGTACATTTGGGTAGCCGGGCAGTAGGCGGAGCCGGGTTGGTGGTTTGTGAAGCAACGGCGGTTTCGCCGGAAGGCCGTATTTCGCCCCAGGATTTAGGCATTTGGCAAGACGAGCATATAGCCTTTTTAAAGCGCATTACCGATTTTATTCATAGCCAGGGCGCCGTAGCTGGTATTCAGTTGGCCCACGCTGGCCGCAAAGCCAGCACCTGTCCGCCCTGGGAAGGCAACTACCAGGTAGCCCCGGAAGCCGGCGGCTGGACAAATATTTATGCACCCAGCGCCATACCTGTTTCCGACACCACGCCGCCGCCAATTGCGCTGAGTACAGAGCAAATTAAACAAGTTATTCAGGATTTTAAAGACGCTACCAAACGGGCTGTAGCCGCCGGCTTTAAAGTTGCCGAAGTACATGCCGCCCACGGGTATTTGCTGCACGAGTTTTTATCGCCGTTAACCAACCACCGTACCGATGCGTATGGCGGCTCGTTCGAAAACCGGATACGCCTGGTAACCGAGGTAGTTAAAGCGGTACAATCTGAGTGGCCGGCTGGTTTACCGCTTTTTGTCCGGATTTCGGCTACCGACTGGGTGCCCGACGACCCTAATGCCTGGGATTTAGAACAAAGCATAGCACTGGTCCGGGTACTTAAAGATTTGGGCGTAGATTTAATTGATACTTCCTCGGGTGGTAACGTAAGCTGGCAAAAAATTCCGGTAGGTCCAGGCTATCAAACAAATTTTGCTCAGGCCATAAAAACACAAACCGGCATTTTAACCGGTGCGGTGGGCCTTATCAGTTCGGCCCACCAGGCTGACCATATTATCCGGACCGGCCAGGCCGATGTAGTGTTATTGGCTCGAGAATTTTTGCGCGATGCGTATTTTGGTTTGCGCGCCGCTACCGAACTCCGGCAAAACGTGCCGTGGCCGGTACAATACGACCGGGCCAAGCCCCGGATTTAAACTGATTATGCACCTAATAAATAAGCAAAGGCCCCAGACCGGATAAATAGCGCACCGTTGCCAGTAATACCAGACAATTATTCCGGATTATTGGTAGCGGTTCTTACCTGATTTACAGGATTATTAATACCCGATACCGGCTTTTTTAAATAGAAAGTGCCATAACCAAATAGGGCCAATTAGCAGAAATTTTACATCGTCGAGGAAAGAAGGCTTTTTGCCTTCTATCTTGTGCCCGATAAATTGTCCGATCCAGGCTATAACAAAAACTATCAGGCAAACCTGCCACATGGGGGGCCAACCACTGTTATTATGTAGCTTTTCGAGGGTTACAATGCCGGCCGCAAAAACAAAAATAACCAGCAGCATGGCCAAGGCCAAAGCCGGCGATAACCGAAAGTAATAAACCACCGAGAACAGGATAAGAAACGTAGCCCAGTTTATGTAACCATTTAGCCGCCCTAGTGCCTCAAACCTCGGAAAAGGAATGGCCCACACCAAACCCAGCAAACTAAATACAATTAAAGGCACACAAATCCAATGAATAAATTTATTTGTGGGGTTCTGGTGGCTCTCAGCATACTTGTTAAAGTAAGCATCAACCGGGCGGGGGTGGACTGGCTGTAGCATAGAGTAAAGTTATATTATTTCCGAAATTTAGCAAACCATTCGAAACATATTTCAACTTTAACCTAATTAGATAATTTACAGCTACTTACAGTACTACGCATCCGCCTACCAAATCGTCGGCATACCCCTGCAATGCTGAGGATGAATACTACTGCATCTTATAAATCCGGTCGATGTTATTGTACTTGAATAATAGGCAGTAATAATACCACTTATCGCACTTCAACTGCATTTTAGGTATACCATTAAACAGCCACATCATCAGTAATTTATATTTTTACTTATACTAAAATTAAAACCATTAAATTATATTTATTTTATAAACCCCATATCTTATACTGTATTTCATTATCTGACACAATATTAAGAACTAAAAAACAACAGGTAATAAGAACTACAATCAGTTACTTAAGAAGTGAATATTCTTAAAATATATTAAAATACTTGAAAGTAAGTATTTTAAATTAAAAACTTACCTATTTACTTTGAAACTGGCTTATTCAAAGTTACCGAAACAAATACTAAGCTATCATTATTTAATAATTTATAAACATAATACAATTTAATGGAAAAACACTACTTTAAAAATTTCACTTTACTGCAGTACCTGGCCATTTTAGTTTTGGCTTTAGGTATTTTTAATGGCTGCACCGAAACCGAAAACAAACCCCAAACGCCCGATGCCGCCAACTTTGCCGTAGAAAGTACTAATGTAAAAACCTACGAACTGGTTACCCTGAATACCAAAAACGCGGTAGAGAGCTCTACGAAGGGTACGTTTGGCGAAACCCCGGTTGATTTGATAAAAACCTCGGACAGCACCCTTACTTTTATTGTACCGGATGTGGCCGCCGGCGGACATGCACTCAACTTCTCTAATACTAAAATTGATTTTACCGTAGCCAAAACCATTGAGGTAAGTTCAGAACAGTTATTTAAAACCATATTCCAGAATTTCGACACCCGGCTAGCAGCACTGAACCCAAGTACCGATGCGGAAAGAGAAGAAGTACAGCAGTTGAATTTATTTAAGGCTAATCTTACGCAAACCTTAAACGCTTTACCAACTGAGCAAAAAAGGCAAACGGTATTATTTTATGAGGCAAATAAAGTTGCTTTTACCGCCTTTACCAACCAGGTAACCACCAACCTGGATGCCGCCACAACCCTCCGGCTGGCCAAGGTAAATAAGCAATCCGATTGCCCCGAAACAGATTATCGCTCGTTTTACGATTGCACATCGGCTAATATGACCAACTCTTATGCGGCTTTTAATGGTAGCGCCAAGAAAATGTTGGAAATGGCAGCCATGGCCGGCACCATGGCGGGGGTAGCGTTAAAACTTTCGGCTTTAGGGCCAGTGGCTTTAGGTATTACCGCAGTAGGCATGTCTTTGCCCTTAACCATGGCCCTGTATTTAGGTGTAACCGAAGTGTGGCCAGCCTGGGTAAAATTACGCTACGATACTAAATTGTTTTTAAAAGCCCCCTGGATATTCCGGCAAGAATTATTCGAGAAAATAAATATTTCTTTCCAGACCGATAAAGACGAAGATTTAGAGTTAGAGGCGGGCTTTAGAACACTTAGCGCCGACGATAATCAGAATACCCAAACCAATTATATACCCCGCAGTAGCATTTCGTTCCTGAATATTTTTGCGCGGGTAAACACTTACTGGGATAAACTAACGGCTTTATTCGGGGAGCTTCCTACTTTCCAGCCAAGCGAAAGATTAATTAGCTTAGCCACCGAGAATATTCAAATATCGGCTATTTCTAACAGCCAGGTGCAATTGGTAAGCAAAGCCGGCGAAAACGTAAAATTCAAGTCTTTATCGGGCCAGGACGAATCTTTTAATTTTAAAATTAAAGTAACCAAAGAAGGATTTACCCAGGAGAAAGTGGTAAGCGCCAAGGTAACCGGCCTGAAAGTTTACGCTAAAACCATAGAAAGCTACAGTGGCCATTTACAACCTTTTGCCATTACCAACCACCGGGCATTTATTCCGCTGCAAGTAAAAGTGAAAGATGCCACTGGCAAGTTATTGGCCGGCGTTCAGGTAGAATGGCGCGTAAAATCGGGGGGCGGCAAGTTGTATTCTGCGCAAACGGCATCTGTCCAAAATACCGCCACATCCCTTTCGCGCTCCAGCTGGGTAGATGACGATGGCATTGCCAGCATTGAGTTTTACCCCGGCAACGACGGCATACAGGAAGTAGAAGCCATTACCCGGAAAAAAGACGGTTCTTTGGTAAGCGGTTCGCCGGTGTCGTTTAAAATGGGATCGCCCCTACTGGGCAAGTGGAACCTGGTTTCTTATAAAACGCAATTCGAAAGCGCGGGCTGGAAAGCAAGAGAGATTGGCTCTGGTAATTATATCAACCTCACCATCGATACCTACACCAACGGCCAAATGATTTACTCCGACTTTTTCGATGGCAATACTTCTAAAGGCGGCTTCACCATTTCGGGCCATCGGTCCGCTCCTACTACTTATTTCCTGGGCTTCGACAACAAGAGCAGCAAACCCGCTTGTA
This sequence comes from Adhaeribacter sp., assembly GCF_057359045.1. Taxonomy (NCBI): domain Bacteria; kingdom Pseudomonadati; phylum Bacteroidota; class Cytophagia; order Cytophagales; family Hymenobacteraceae; genus Adhaeribacter; species Adhaeribacter sp. The sequence goes on along the minus strand of NZ_JBMQUD010000006.1, from coordinate 57,588 downwards.
TAAACGGCACCTACTCCATTAAATCGCTAACTGCCACCGAAATGATACTGGAAGGCAGCTTTAAAGTAGAACGAAATGGTAGCTATTATAACCAGTACGAAGAAGTAATATTCAGAAGATAAACCACAGACTTCACTTAATAAATAATTTGACTACAAAGGCTGCTTTTCTGTTGAGCAGCCTTTGTAGTTTATTTCAGATCCGTATATTTGTAACCAAACGGTTACGCATTATAATTTTACCGAAAGATGAGAAGAGATGTTTTTCAGGCCATTGCCGACCCTACCCGCCGCGAAATTATTAACCTACTGGCGCACCAGCAACTTAACTTAAATGCCGTAGCCGAAAATTTCAAGGTCAGTCGGCCGGCTATATCCAAGCACATAAAAATATTAACCGAGTGCGGGCTGGTAATTATTAACCAACAGGGCCGCGAGCGGTATTGCCACGCCGATTTGCGGAAACTACAGCAGGTAAACGCGTGGGTAGAACAATACCAGGCTTTTTGGTCGGGCAAATTAGATGCGCTCGGCGAATTCCTGGCAAAAGAGCAGGAACAAAAGAAAATAGATTAATTCCCTCTCACTAAAATATATAAAACTATGCAACAGCAACCTTTTGTAATCGAACGCACTTACAATGCCCCAGTGCAAGCCGTTTGGGAAGCCATTACCGACAAAAACAAAATGAAACAATGGTACTTTGATTTAAAGGAGTTTAAGCCTGAAGTAGGTTTTGAGTTCCGGTTTTACGGCGGCGAGGACGAAAACCAATTCCTGCACATCTGCCGGATAACCGAAGTATTACCGGGCCAAAAACTAACCCATACCTGGCAATACGAAGGCCAACCCGAAGAAACCTTTGTTACTTTTGAATTATTTCCGGAAGGTGATAAAACCCGCCTGCGGCTTACCCACGAAGGCTTAGAAAAAATTGCCGGCTACGGCCCCATATTCGCCCGAGAAAACTTTGTCGCTGGCTGGACCGATATTATTGGAAACCTTTTAAAAGATTTTGTAGAGAAAGTTTAACCTAATATTTTCCGGGAGTTCGGTTATCTCTGACTCCTGGAAAATATCTTAAACAATAAATTTTTTGTTAAAGTAGTTGACAATAAGAATTTTGTCACCCGCAAAGCCTTAGAGTATACAGGCAACGGTATTTTGTGATTTAATGAGCGTTATACTCACTTCCAGGCTCACCTAATAGAACGCTGCCCTTGTTGGTGTTATCACCATAGGCATGCCGGCTAAGCTACTCGCACTGGCGCAAGTTTAGCGAAGCGTACTTGTGTCTATTTATAAGGGCCAGTTTTCAGCTGGCCGGCTGTCCAAAACTTCCTTTCACAAAAACACACCAGCTACAAGCTGGCGCGAGCAAACGTAAATTATTCTAAAATATTCCCTAGCCGGCATGCCTGTTGATAACACCAACAAGGGAGAAATAAGTTAATTTGGTAACGGTAAACTGCCCAAAGTAAGTTTTAGCCGGCATGCCTCTATTGATAACATTAATATAGGCGGAAAAATATATTAACCCGTAAAGTAAAATTAATGATTTATATTCCTATTTATAACGGCTCTAACCTTTCCTATGCTACTGGTTTTAAAGAATTGCTTTTTATTCTTTTAATACTCTCTCAGATTAGTTGCACTAACAAGCTATCGCCGCCATCATCAGTAAATACCCTCAGTAAAGCGGTGCCGGTAAATTCCAAAGCTACAAAAGAAGCAAGAGCGCTGTTGCAATATATTTATTCGATATCGGGTAAGTCTACTTTATCCGGCCAACATAATTATATTGGCCATTTATCGCGCTATTCCGACGAAGTAAATAACATTACCGGCAAGTATCCGGCTATTTGGGGCAGCGACTTTGGCTTTGCGGGTGCTTCTCACGACCCGGACAACATTGCATACCGGCAGAAATTAGTGGAAGAAGCTAAAAAACACCACGCGGCCGGGAGCATTATTACGCTAATGTGGCACTCCTGCCGGCCGCAGGACCCAGAGCCCTGCGGCTGGAAAGAGAGTGTACAGGCCGAACTAACCGCGCAGGAGTGGGAAGATTTAATAACGCCCGGTACGGCTATGTATACAGCGTGGGTGCAAAAAGTAGACGTTATTGCGGGGTATTTAAAACAACTGCAAGCAGCTAATATTCCGGTAATCTGGCGACCCTACCACGAAATGAACGGCGGCTGGTTTTGGTGGGGCCAGAAACCCGGCGAACGCGGCTACCCTGCTCTTTACCGGATGCTATACGACCGTCTGGTAAAGCATCATGAGTTAAACAACCTGCTCTGGGTTTGGAACACCGACCGTCCTCGGGCCGGAATAGAACAATATTATCCGGGTCCGGAATACGTTGATATTTTAGCCGCCGATATTTACGAAAACGACTACAACCCGGAATACTATAGCCGCTTTGTACAACTAGCCAACGGCAAACCTATTGCCTTGGGCGAAGTAGGCGAACTGCCAACGCCCCAAATATTGCAGCAGCAACCTAAATGGTCGTGGTTTATGGTCTGGTCAGGATTCTTATTAAGAAAGAAAACCCCAGATGATATTAAAGCTATTTATGATTTGTCCACGGTTATAAACCGGAATGCGTTACCAGTCAATTTAAATAAAAGTCGGTAATATTTATTTGTTATTTTATTCTTGTTGCCCTTGTTGGTGTTATCACCAACAAGAAGTACTCGTATGCTAACCAATGGAATTCGAACATCCTATCCAGTTTTTTACCGCTACCATTCTGAACTGGAAACATCTGCTTAAACCGGACAAGTACAAAGACATTATTATAAGCCGCCTGCAATTTCTAGTAAACCAAAAGCGCATCATTTTACTCGCTTACGTGATTATGCCCAATCACCTGCACCTTATCTGGCAGATAAATAATGGTTATAAGCGAGAAGATGTGCAACGTGATTTTCTAAAGTATACTGCCCAACAAATACGGTTTGATTTACAAGCTAATCATCCGCAGGTACTGGAGAAATTTCGGGTTGAGGCAAAAGACCGAACGTACCAGATTTGGGAGCGCAATCCACTAACAGTAAATTTATTTGGGAAAGAGATGGTAGAACAGAAGCTGCAATATATTCACTTGAACCCTTTGCAGGAGAAGTGGAACCTGGTGCAGGAACCGGAGGATTATAGCTACTCGTCGGCTAAGTTTTATTTAACTGGTGAAGATGCTTTTGGATTGCTTACTGATTACCGGGAGATTTGCTGAAGCTACGGCCGATGCGCTTGTTGGTGATAACACCAACAAGGGGAGAAATATTTATTCAGAATATATATTTAAATAAAAACTTTAAATATATTGCACGTACAGATTTTAAAAATCTTCATCTTAACTAAATGTCTTCCAACAAATTAGAATTCAAAATTACTAAAGACTCTCATGGCAAAGATATTGAGTTAGACAATATGTCTTTGGGTGCGACTAAGTCTTTAATAGTTCTTCTTGAATCACTAACAAATATTATTAATCTCACTTCAGGTAATGAAAATGTCAGGATTCAAATTATTAAAGGTTCTGCCGCTGTAGTTGCACCTATATCTAACGAACAACTACTTAAAACTGAAGAAGCGTTTGAAGAAGTGATTGATAATCAATCAAGTAATAGTGAATTAGTTAGTAATTGGAGAAACTTGCAAAGTTTAATCTTAGCAAATGGATTACAATATGAGCTAAATTTTATAAAGGACTCACAAAAGATTCCTATTATTGATAAAATAAAAACAAAGAAGCTATTTAGAACTAAGTCTGTTAAAAAATCTTCAGAGTTTGAACTAACATTCTTATCTGGCAAATTAAATGAAGTTGGAGGAAAGTTTCCTAATATTCATTTATTAGATAAATTAGATAATAAAATAACTGTTAATTGTAAGGAAGAAGAGGCAATTAAAGTTAATACTTTTCTATATAAAACGATAAGTGTATCTGCTTGGTGTAAGAAAGTTAAAGGAGAAAAAGAGCAATATTTTTTCTGTGACTTCTACCAAAACGAAGAAACATTTAATGATTTTAAGGCGCATTTTTCAGTTATAAAAGACCTTGATGAGGCTGATGCTTTAGTCGAATTACATTATAGATTAAGATTTTATATAGATAATAATAATTTTGGATTGATGAGAAAATTTTTAAGGCTTTTCCTTCATGAAAGTGTGGATATAGGGTCATTAAAAACAATCTTGATTATTACAAAATCCTTTAAAAATCACGAGATGTTAATAGAAATACGGCAAAAGATTAAATCTCTTGTTGAAGCGAAACTTGGTCGTAAATTAATTTAGCTTTAATATTATTTTCTGTGTATACCTTAGAAGAAATAGATAAACAATTAATCCAATCCGATAGTAACCATTTACCTGAGAATTTTATAGCTGCGGCTGTTAAAATCCAAGAAGGTAAAGCATACCACTCTGGATTAATAATTGGGGTTAACCAGAAGTACTTTTTGTTTCATTATACATCAGCAATAATTGACTTAAATAATGTACCAAAAGGGAAATGGTATTTTCATAAAGAGTTAAGTTTTATAAGTTCGGACGAAGTAACTGCATTTCTTGCCCATTGCAGAATAATCAAACAAAATGCCAACCCAGAATATGGTTATTTTTACTCAGGCTCATATTATGATGAGAATGGGATATATTATTCAGAAAATGACACGCCTGAATATATGACTTGTGTCGGATTTTGTATTAATGTTGTATTAGGCTTTCTAGAAAATGACCAATATTTTTCATATAATGATTGGACAGAAGAAAGCTTAGAAGACTCAGAAGAATATTTTAACCAATTTATTACAGAAGAAAAATTAGTCAATCCCAATATTAATCCAGACCAGTTTAAAAGCAGCTTAAGAAGAATTAATCCTAGTGAATATTTAGCTTCTGCTTATTTACCTGGTACAAGTATCCCAATAAGGAAACAGAAAATTGATGAAATTTTAGATAATGTAAAACAAGTTATTCAATCAAAAAAAATTGATTAATTTTTAATTGTTGTTTATTTTTCTTACAAGATTCCAATTATCACCAACAATTCACACATTCCGCCCTTGTTGGTGTTATCACCAACAAGCATATCGGCACCAGCCCTCAACCCATACCAAAAACAAACCAAAACTTCAACCCCTCTCCCTCCTTTCACTTCCCAATATTTAGCCGTATTTTCGCCTACAGAAAAAAAGCAAATGCGTGCTGAATGGAAGAGAATATTAATATCAATCACTACCTTAAAATTGCTACTGAGTTAAGCATCAGTATTAAGCAAGTACAAGCCACTACCCAATTATTAGACGAGGGCGCGACCGTTCCGTTTATTTCCCGGTACCGCAAAGAAGTTACCGGCTCGTTGGACGAGGTGGCGGTGGCTGCCATCCGCGACCGCATGGAGCAACTCCGCGAACTCGATAAACGCCGCGAGTCTATCCTGAAATCCATTAACGACCAGGGCAAACTTACGCCGGAACTGGAAGCGCAGATTAACGCCGCCGAAACCATGGCCGTGCTCGAAGATATTTACTTGCCTTACAAACCAAAACGCCGTACCAAAGCCACCATCGCCCGCGAAAAAGGCCTGGAGCCGCTGGCCACGCGTATTTTTGAGCAGGAACGTTTTGATGTAACCGCCGAAGCCGCGCAGTACATTAGCGAAGAAAAAGAAGTTAAAGATACCGAAGAAGCCTTAGCCGGAGCCCGCGATATTATTGCCGAGTGGATAAACGAGAACCCGGATGCCCGCGCGCGCATGCGGAATTTATTCGAGAAGAAAGGCGTATTTAAAAGCCGCGTGATGCTGGGCAAGGAAGAAGAAGGCCAGAAATACAAAGATTATTTTGAGTGGGAAGAGCCGATTGAAAAAGCCCCTTCGCACCGGATTCTGGCTTTGCGCCGCGGCGAAAAAGAAATGATTCTGATGCTGAACGCGCAGCCCGAAGAAGAAGCCGCCATTGAAATGCTGGAAAACCAGTTTGTAAAAGGCAACAACGAGGCCGCCGAACAAGTACGTCTGGCCGCTAAAGATGCTTACAAGCGCATGTTAAAACTCAGCATGGAAACCGAAGTGCGAATGAGCTCTAAAAAACGTGCCGATGAAGAAGCCATCCGGGTTTTTGCCGATAATTTACGCCAATTGTTACTATCTGCGCCGCTGGGTCAGAAAACGGTTTTGGCTTTAGACCCCGGCTTTCGGACCGGCTGTAAACTCGTCGTGCTGGATAAACAAGGCAAACTGTTGCACAACGAAAACGTGTACCCGCACACCGGCAACCGTCAGGCGCAGGAAGCCGCCTCTACCGTTAAATATTTAGCGAATAAATTTGAAGTAGAAGCCATTGCCATTGGCAACGGCACCGCCAGTCGCGAAACCGAAACCTTTGTGCGGAGTTTAGGCTTGCCGGCCAATATTGCGGTGGTAATGGTAAACGAAAGCGGCGCGTCTATTTATTCAGCTTCGGACGTAGCCCGCGAAGAATTCCCGGATTACGATGTTACCGTGCGGGGCGCCGTTTCTATTGGTCGCCGGTTAATGGACCCATTGGCTGAACTGGTAAAAATAGACCCGAAAAGCATTGGCGTAGGTCAGTACCAGCACGATGTAGACCAGAATGCCCTGAAACATACTTTGGATGATGTGGTAATGAGTTCGGTAAACGCCGTGGGCGTAGAAGTAAACACCGCCAGCAAGCAATTATTAACCTACGTGTCTGGTTTAGGTCCGAGTTTAGCCCAAAGTATTGTGAGCTATCGCAACGAAAACGGACCGTTTAAAAGCCGCTCGGAACTGAAAAAAGTACCACGTTTAGGCGATAAAGCTTACGAACAAGCGGCCGGCTTCCTGCGCATCCGCGATGCCAAAAATCCGCTGGACGCCTCGGCCGTGCACCCGGAACGTTACCAACTGGTACAAAAAATGGCTGCTGATTTAAACGCCACCGTTACCGATTTAATGAAAAGCGCCGAACTGCGCCAGAAATTAGATTTAAAAAAATATGTAACCGCCGAAGTTGGTTTACCTACGTTGCAGGATATTATGAGCGAGTTAGCCAAACCCGGCCGTGACCCGCGCGAAGGTTTTGAAGCCTTTAGCTTTACCGAAGGTGTGAATGAAATAAAAGACCTGCACACTGGTATGAAATTGCCCGGCATTGTAACTAACATTACCGCTTTTGGTGCTTTCGTAGATATTGGGGTGCACCAGGATGGTTTGGTACACGTGAGCCACTTATCCGATAAATTTATCTCTAACCCCGCCGAAGCCGTAAAAGTGCATCAGAAAGTAGAAGTAACCGTGCTGGAAGTAGACGTAGCCCGCAAGCGGATTGCCTTATCGATGAAATCGGACCCGTACGCCGCGGGTAAGCCAAGCGGTGAACGGGGCAACGGCGGCAACCGGAATAATAATGATAACCGCCGGAACAATAACAGCAAACGCGAAGAAGAACCGATGGATGATTTTCAGGCTAAGTTAGCTAAACTAAAAGGGATGTTTAAATAATATTCCGGCTATATTTCAGTCACGCCATTCAGCCGAATAAAAATGCCTCTAAGTAATTAGGGGCATTTTTTATTTATATCCTGGAGATTATCTAAGCAACCTCAAAGCTAAAGATGCATTCGCTTGTACTTATTTATTTATTAGAATACCAGATAATAAACTGCCTCTGCCCTAGCTTAAACCTAGCAGTTGCTATTTAATACCAGATGGTATAAATACATACCAGCGTTATCAATTGCTAAACTCTTTCATTTAGCTTTACAACCTTTTAAAATAAAACTATCGTGTTGGTTATGTAAGGCCGTTTGGGAATATTTTAGTAATGCCGCTGAACAAAAAGAATAGGCAAGAGTTAAGTTTTAGCCTGATATTATATCGTCCGCCGGATTTTAGCTAAGATAATAGCCTTACAGCAGAATTAACTTCAAAGATTAGCACTTCCTGTTTGTTTCCGACTGCCCAAACTGGGGTTAATCCCAACAACTCCCACCCCAATGTGTAGAATTTTTCTACAGTACAATTTTTTAATTATATAATTAAAATCATCTAACTACCTTATAACTAAACCTATAACAAATTGTAAACTTTTTGGCACAACTGTCGCATATAGAACTGGCATCAACAATATTTAACCATAAAGATTAGAGTTATGAAGAAAGTTGTTTTTTCTGCCTTCGCTTTTGTATTATTTAGTGCGGCTACCGCTAACGCCCAAACAGGCACACAAACCGGTACCCAACAAACCGAAACCCAAAGCACCACCACAACTGCAACGCAAGGCACTACCCAAACTGGCACAACTACTACTGCTCCTGCTGCTGCTACAGCCGCAGAAGAAAATAAAACCGCAGTTACCGTAGAAGAATTACCGGCAGCTGTAAAAACCACCTTAGCCAGTCCAACTTTAAAACCCTGGACACCGACTGAAGCTTATCTGGTAAAAGAAAGTGATGGCAAAGAGTACTATGCCATTAACCTGAAAAAAGATGAGCAAACCGGTAGTGTTAAACTAGATAAAGAAGGCAAACCAGTTAAATAAATAACTGCCACCCAAAACAATTTGGCCGATTTAGTGAATCAATAAATTAAACACGGTCCTTAGTCGTAAAATAAAACTATGAAAATTGCCGTTTAAGTTTATGTCTATTACCTTACTGGAGCAAGAAAGAAAAGCCGGGCACTCCCCGGCTTTTCTTTTATTTTTGCGTATCTAGCGTAATTTATAAACAGGCATGCCCACATTCTTACTGGTTGAAGACGATTTAACTTTTTCTTTGATACTGGAAGGTTTCCTGAAAAACCAGGGCTTTGCAGTAGAAGTGGTACACCGGTTAAAAGATGGCATTAAAGCATTAGCTAACCAAACTTACCAACTGGTTTTGGTAGATTACCGCTTGCCCGATGGTACGGGTTTAGAATTGCTGCAATACTTGCGCGACCAACATGTACCTACCCCGGCCATTATGATGACTAGTTTCCGGGAAGTAGGTACTGCTGTGCGCGCCATGCGTTTAGGGGCGTTTGATTATATTACCAAGCCGGTAAATCCGGATGAACTGCTGCTGGTGGTACAGGAAGCGCTGCAACCCAGAACCACAACCCCTACAACCAAACCTGAGGCTAACCAGGCTACCATTGAAGGCCACAGCGAAGCCTCTATCCAATTATACAATTACATTCGTTTGGTAGCACCTACCGATATGTCGGTAATAATTCAGGGCGAGAGCGGAACTGGTAAAGAATATGCTGCCCGTACCATTCACCAGCTTAGTAAGCGGGCTCAGGCGCCCTTTGTGGCCATCGATTGCGGAGCCATTTCCGGCGAATTAGCCAATAGTGAATTATTTGGTCATGTGAAGGGCGCATTTACCGGGGCCCTCGCCGATAAACAAGGCTTGTTTGAAGTAGCCCGCGGCGGTACGGTTTTCCTGGACGAAGTAGGTAATTTAAGTTACGAGGTGCAGGTAAAATTATTGCGGGCCTTACAGGAGCGGGTCATTCAGCCACTAGGCAGTAATAACCGCATTGAAATTGATGTACGGGTAATTACCGCTACCAACGAAGATTTGGTAAACAGCGTTAAAAACGGCGACTTTCGGGAAGACCTGTACCACCGCCTGAACGAGTTTAAAATAAAAGTACCCGCTCTCCGCGACCGGAGCGATGATTTAGACGTTTTTGTGCAGCATTTTATTCATTTAGCTAATCAGGAACTAGGCCGCCAAGTAAGTGGATTTACCCCGGCTGTAACTACTTTATTCCGGCAATACCACTGGCCCGGCAACCTGCGCGAACTCCGGAATGTAGTAAGGCGCGCTGTTTTGTTAACTACCGGTACGTTGGCCGGCCCCGAAACCCTGCCGGAGGAAATGGTACAGGCCCTGCACGAAACGCCCAAACCCGAAGGTCCCGACCTTAAAGCTTTACAAGAGGCAACCGAACGCGAGTTAATTTCGAAAACCCTGCAGGAAGTAAAATACAATAAATCCAAAGCGGCCCGCCTGCTCAACATCGATCGCAAAACCTTGTACCTGAAATTAGCCAAATACAACCTTGAGGGCTAACCCCATACATTTACTCCAGCAGAATTTAATCAGTTACCTGTTAGTAAGCTTTTTCCGGAGTGAAGGAGGTGCGGGCGGATGTTTTTAACCCTATTATTTAAGTTAAAGCCTGCTGCAATTTACTAAGGCTTTACATTTAGTGTTAAATGAATATTTTGGGCTAAACAACCTGGACGGTATTTACTTTGCTTAGAATTTTATTTTTTAAAGATTCTACCGCACGTTGCAAGCTTTCAATTTCGGGCAGTAAGTCGGTTAAAGGTTGTTGGTTATTCAGGGCATTTTCTATGGCCCGTAACCGGGCCGCTAAAGTTGTGGCGCCTACCTGACCCGTTCGGCCAGCTAACCGGTGAATTATTTCGCTTACCGGTTCCGGTTCCAGGGCAGCCAGGTGCGTCTGTAAACTATCTAAATCTTGCTGGGTATCGAGTACAAACCTTTGTAATATTTTTTCCAGTAACTCGTCGTTGCTGCCGGTCATTTTAAGCAAAACCGATAAATCGGGTTCTGTATCGGGTGTATCCGGGGCCGCATTACAAGGTATATCGGTAATTAAATACTGCTGCAGCAAGGCCAATATTTCCTGCTCCCGAAAAGGCTTCATCAGAATACCATCAAAGCCCTGAGCCAGAATAGCTTCCCGTTCCTCGGGCAAGGCCTGGGCGGTAAGGGCGTAAATAGGCGTAGCATTGCCCGTACGGCGGCGCAGCTCCCGGCACAAATCCAATCCGTTTAGCTGAGGCATCCGGATATCTAACAAAACCAGGTTTATAGCCGGGTCCCAGTCGGTGGCCAGTACAGCCGGGGCATCGGGAGTACAAATGTGCGCTACGTGGTATTTCGTTAAAATGGCATCGCAAAGCTGCAAGATAAAAGCATCATCATCTACCACTAAAACTTTGCCGGCCAGTTTGCCGGGGTGCAGCGCTTGGGGAGCGGGTAACGCGGTGGCAAAGGCGGCAGTAGCTTGGGCAAAGGCTAAATTTACCGTAAAACAAGAGCCAACGCCGGGGGTACTGCTTACCGTAATATTTCCGCCCTGGGCTTCTACCAACGTTTTTACAATACTTAAACCTAAACCGGTACCGCCATAGGTTTGTACTACCGTGCTATTAGCTTGCTCAAACGAATTAAAAATATGCGTCAGTTCAGTCTCCGTCATCCCAATGCCGGTATCTGCTACCACAAAACTAAAATTAGCTGCATTGTTGGTGAGCTGCTGTTTAATGGTTAAGGTTACCTGCCCCTGCTGGGTAAATTTTATGGCATTGCCCAGTAAATTATACAGGATTTGCCGCAACCGAAAAGCATCGCCCACATATACGCCCGTTTCGGGTAAGTCAGTGTGCAGACTAAGTGTTAAATGCTTGTTTTGCGCCGGCAACTGCATGGTTTTTACTACTTCGGCAATTAATTGGGCCATACAAAAAGGCTTTTGCTCAAAGGTAAATTTATCGGTTACAATGCGGCTGTAGTCTAAAACTTCGTTTACTATTTGCAATAAATGTTCTGACGACCGGTAAATGGCCTCTAAAGCCGCGCGGGGTGGTTGCTCCTGCTGGTGCACCTGCTCGGCAAAACCAATAATGGCTTGCAGGGGCGTTCTTATCTCGTGGCTCATATTGGCCAAAAAGCGTTGTTTTACCTGCCCCAGTTGTTCGGCTTCTTCCCGGGCGGCTTCGGCTTCTTCTTTGGCAATTACCAATTGCCGCCGGTATTTCTGGCTGCGCGAAATATCCATAAATATTAAATAAACCAACAAAGCCGCCCCCAGAAAAAAGCCTACCATAATGGTATTTATGCGCCCAATACTGGCATTCATGGTATCGGTAGCCAAGCGGTTATGGCGTTTTACCTGTTTTATTTCTTCGGCTTCTATGTTGTGCAGTAATACCAATAGTTGCTGATGCAGTTTATTATCGGCATTTACCAGGGCCAGCTCGCGGTTAAGCAAGTTGGTGGTGCGGGCATGCTGCTCGCGCTCAATCCGGCGCATCATTTTTTCTACTTGCCAGAGGGCACTGTCGCGTTTGGCCACCGAAAGGGTATCTACCTGTACTTTTAGTTCTTCTTCTACATATTTAAGCGCCGGTGGTACTTTCTCGCTTTTGCGCCCACCAAATAAACGGCTAAAAAATGGCTGCTTTGCTTTGGGCTCGTTCGGGATAACGGTGGTGGTGGTAACTTTCTGGTTGGTGGTAATAATGCTGCTATCTATTACTACCGGCTTGGTCTGCGCAATAAACTTAGATACCGCCTTAATACGCTTAGAAAGGGCCTCGTTTTTAACAAAATCGCGGCGCAGGTCTAAATAATTTTTAAGCACCTTATCGCGCGAACGCAAAATGGCAGCCATAGAATCTAGTTGCTGCAGTTGCAAAGTATCGCCCTGGCTTAGCTGGCGCAACGTATCGAGGGTGGTAAGCAGAAATTGAGCTTTGGGCGATAAGGTGTTTCCAGTAGGTTTTGGCTTTTTAAGCGCCTGGCTATTTTGTAACTGATCGAGCTGCGAAACATGGTGGAAAAGATTATTTACAATTTGCAGCTTTTCGTTAGGCGCCGAAACTTCTTTAACGGCCTGCAGCATCTCGGCAAATCCCAGGCGGGTTACTACCCAAAAAGACACAAAGGCCAGCGCCCCAATAAAAAAGGCCGCCACTACTTTCTGGCGGATAGACCTTAAAAAAGAAGTTTCTTTAAAATAAGCCATGTTTATTAAAACTCTATTTAGCCCGATATATTATCTGAATAAACAATATTCTGGTAGAATTGCCGAACTAAGCCAGGTACTCATTTAAATAAATTTACTGCTTTCCGCTACTACTGGTACAAAACCCAAAATGTTATTTTGGTTAGGCATCGCGCGCCTATTAAGAAAATTGCGCAGGGGGACAAAATTATTTTTCAACAATTTACTGTTTATAAATGGTGGGTAAACAACCCTAACCTAAACGGGTGTTACCAGTATATCCTACTAGCTGATAAGTTGTTTTAGTTCATACGGCAGGTTGTGCTTTAACAGATTACGTTATGGAAGAGATTTATTTTAAAGATGAGTATCTGTGTCTTTATTTCGACAAAAGCACCCGCACCACCCACGCTGTGTGGAAAGGATTTTTAAGCGGCGAAACTTTGCGATTGGCCGTTAAACAATGTTTAAATCTGTTGGCTAAAGAACAACCCTATCACTGGCTGGCCGATAACCGGAAAATGAAAGCTATCCGGCAAAAAGACCAAATATGGATAGAACAGGAACTGGTGCCTAAAATGCTGGCTTCGCCGTTGCGCAAAATGGCCACGCTGGTTTCCGAAGATATTTTTAACCAAATGGCTATTGAAAATCTGTACAGCAAAGCTTCCGGGTTAATGCGTTTTGAGCACCAATATTTTAAAAGCGAAATATCGGCGGCCCAATGGTTACAGGAAAGTTCTCCGGTAATTGCATAATAATTTAGTTTATCGCGTAATAATTAAATATTTCTACTGTTTAACCCTATCGGCCTGCGTAAATAAAAGATGGTTTCTTCTTATTGCTATATGTAAGCTTCCTTATTTTAACCACGATATTGTGGTTAAAACCGTAATCGATTAGAAGCGCTTTTATAATTATTCATTAAAACTATTATATTATTTTTTAAGATCTTACCTAACTAAGGCATTCAGGCCTTAAAACCAACGCTTCAGCCAGAGAAATCGGCCATTCGGGTAAAAATAAGGGCCTTGCCGCTGCTACTTAAGTTAATTTTACTGCACTCTGCAAAAATTAAACCCAGTAGTAACAGCATGAACAGGTATAAACTTATTCTCCGGGCGGCCTTCTTTATCTGGTTAAACTATGGGTTAGTAGCTTGCCAGGAGCAATCTGAAGTTCCGGTCCCACCAAAAGAAAAGCCAGCGGAAGAAGTAAAAGGCGGTAAAATAAGTAAACTTGAAAAAGACGGCGAAACTTACGCTTATACTTACAACGCCCAGGGCCTTTTAACAAAAACTTTACTAACGGGTGGTTTAAGCCAAGTAGAAATGCTGTATGATTACGACCAAAACCAAAACTTAACCCAGGTGCGGGTTTACAATGAGGTAAGCAACAAATTCTATTACACAGCTAATAAATTATCTAAATCAGAAGAATATAATAGCCAGAAAGTAATTGCCACTACCTTTTACGAATTTAACAACCAGCAGCAGCTAACCGCCGCTACCATTTTATTTAGTTTGCCTAATACCCCGCACCCTGCTACCATTACCGCCCATAAAACTACTTACAGCTATAACTCTGCCGGTAATTTAACCCTGGCCTCCGAATATTTAAAAACAGCAGGCAACGATAATTATGTGTTGTCGGCAACTACCAAATACACCCAGTTTGATACGCACCCCAGCATAATGGATGTGATAGTTGAAGACCGGCTGTTGCCCATTCCGGTTAAGCGGTTTAAGAATAATGCCGGTTTGGTGGTGTATACCCAGGGCACTTACCAGCGCCAGGTTAAACTCACGTACCAGTACAACGACCAGGGCTTACCCATTAGCCGCACTAGCCAATTAACCGAAAACAACCAAATCCATACGCCCGAAGAGACTAAAATTATTTACCTGGAGTAAATGCTTCCGGTATAGTAACATTTTTAAATCTGGTTTTATAACAACTAACCGGCGCCAATTACTTAAATATTATAGTATACTTGTGCTTTAGCCTTGCATCTTTCCATGACAGCAGCAAATTCCGGCAACAAAACCTTATCTTTTTACAACAATTCCTCGCCGGAAGAGAAAGTAGAAATACTGTTTCGTCGATATTATTCGGGTTTGTGCAAAAGCCTGTACCGGTTACTTCACGACACCAGCCTGGCCGAAGACATTGTACAGGAAGTGTTTCTGAAAGTATGGGAAATGCGCGAAACAATCCAAATGGATGAAGCCATTCAATCGTATTTGTACCGTTCCTGCTATAATACCGCCTTAAACTTCCTAAAAAGACAAAAATCCCAAACTGATATTGAGGCTATACTTACGCTAGCCAGCGACTCCGGGGCCGAAAAGCATCTGAATATTGTGGAAACCGAGAATCAGATACTCGCTGCCATTGCCGTATTGCCACCTAAAACCAAACTGGTATTTACGTTAAGCCGCTTTGAGGAGCTGAGTTATAAAGAAATTGCCGAACGGCTGGATATATCGGTTAAATCGGTGGAAAAACACATGGGCATTGCGTTGCAGCGCCTGCGCGAAAACCTGAAAGAATTCCTGACTGGGCTGCTTTTATTCTTGCTTACCCAATAATAAAAAATATTTTAATTTTTTTCTGATCGCATGGTAGGGTAAGGCTTCAGTTATTTGTTTTATAGATGAAGGCAGCCGGCGCCCTACTTCCCTAACCTAATTAAAAAACCCAAGACCTTAAAAAACTATGAAAACTTTTCTGTCTAAAAAAATTATTACTGCTTCTCTTGCCTTAGCTCCTGCATTATTTTTTACTTCCTGCGAAGATGCCCTGCGCGGCGAAGGTGAGGTAGTGTCGCGTACCCGGACCATTGGTTCTTTTGAAAAAATTGAGGCGGGTGGCAATTTTGAAATTTACCTAACCCAAGGTCCCGCTACCGATATTATGCTCGAAGGCCAGGAAAATATTCTTTCTGAATTAAGGACGCGGGTGATTGGCAACAAACTGGAAATTGATTACAGCCGCAACCGCATTAAACATCACAAAACCGTAAAAATTCACCTCACTACCCCGCAGCTATCCGGTATTTCCATCTCCGGCTCTAATAAAGTAAGAGGCTTAAGCGAGTGGCAAGTAAATGATCTAGATATAAAAACATCGGGTAGTGGCAATGTTTATTTAAGTTTGAAAAATGCCGATGAGATTGAAACTAAAATTTCGGGGTCCGGCGACATTACTTTAAGCGGCAATGCCAATAGCTACGACGGTGAAATTTCGGGTTCCGGCGAAATAAAAGCATTTGACTTAACTACCAAAGCCGCAGATATTAACGTGAGCGGTTCGGGCCGTTGCGAATTAACGGTTACCGAAAGATTAAAAGCTAAAATAAGTGGTTCTGGTAAAGTACGTTACAAAGGCAATCCGGCGGTAAGCACCTCTATTTCGGGCAGCGGCAGTGTTAACCAGGTAAATTAGTAACCTCATTCCCCAACCCCTTCTCCTAAGTGGCGAAGGGGAGCCGGTCTAACGGTTAGATTAACTACAATTCCTTTAGCCGAAGGGGAATTATTGAATAGATAATTAAAGTCTACCGCCTAGAGGATAGGCCTTTAGGATGATGTTTACGCTACAGCAGTTATTAAAAGTAGGTTACAAATAAATGGAAGATAACCGGTTTACCATCTGGGAGAAGTTAGCCCAATACGTAAGCGGCAATGCATCGGCAGAAGACAAGGCTTGGGTACAGAAACAAAAAGACCAGGACCCCGGCTTTACCGATAACTTGCAGCAAGCAGAAAAAGTATGGGCAAAGAGCAAAGTGGCCGGACCAACAACCGCTTACGAACCCGATGTAAACCAAGGCTGGCAACGATTACAAATGCGGGTGCAAGCCCGTACGGCGCAATCGCCGCCAGTGCACCGGAAAATAGCCCTTAGCACCACGTGGGGAATTGCCGCTTCCATTGCCTTGTTTATCATGGTAGGATTTTATTTTGTTAACCGATCTACCGAGCCGGCCTGGACCCAGGTAAGTACCGCCGCCAACGAAACCAAAACGATTAACCTGGCCGATGGCAGTACCGTTTCGCTGAACCAGAACAGCACCTTCTCTTATCCGGCTAATTTTCAGAAAGAAAACCGGACGGTGCGCTTAACCGGCGAAGCCTTTTTTGAAGTAGCCAAAGCCGAAGGTAAACGGTTTACCATTTTTGCCGAAGGCACCAAAACCGAAGTAATTGGCACCTCTTTTAACCTGCGGGCTTATAAAAACCAACCCGTGAAAGTACAAGTAGTAACCGGCAAAGTAGCTTTTGCCAAAACTAAAACCGACGACGCCGTGTTTCTGGTTCCGGGTCAGGAAGGGGTAATTTCGGTAGCAAGCGCCCAGCCGGTGGCCACCAAAAAAGTTATCGCCGACCCCAATTTCAGGAGTTGGAAAACCCGGAACTTTACCTTTAACAATACCCGCTTAACCGACCTGGTGCAAACGTTGGAAAAAGATTTTAACGTAAGTATTCACCTACAAAACAACGACCTAAAAAATTGCCGGTTTACCTCTTCTTTTCAGCAGCCGGAGCTAAAAGAAATATTGGATATCCTGGCAGTTACAGGCAACCTAAAAATTACACAAAACGGCAACCGGTACATAATTTCCGGCTTGGGCTGTAAATAAAATATTCTGACATTTAATTATTTTAAAAATGAAAACACGCAGTTTTTTCATACTGGCATCTCTTTGCCTGTTCTTTTCGGTAGTTACGGCCGAGGCACAGGTCTTAAATAAAAAAATTACGCTTACCGTAAAAGATGCCTCGCTAGCACAGGTACTGCAAAAAATTCAGCAGCAGTACGCCGTCCGGTTTTCTTACCTGAATAATTCGTTACCCACCCAACAACGCTTCTCGGCCGAGGTAAAAGATAAACCCTTAGCCGAAGTGCTGGATGTGCTCCTGGCCCAAACAGATATTGGTTATCTGGAAAAAAACGGACAGGTAATTATTAAAAAAGGCTTACCTAAAAAACAACCCAAGCCTACTACTTTTAAGAAATTACCCGCGGCGGCACCCGAAACCAACCCGAAGCCGGCACCTAAAGCTACGGCCAGCCAGCTGCCCGCCACTAAAAAAACACCTGCTGCAAACCCAACTTCAGCAAATAAAGCCGTTGTAAGCACCCAGAACAACCCTAATGCTGCCCCGGAAAAACCTACTACAACTTCCGATACCACTATAGCAAAAGCAACACCGCTCCAAACCATAGCCCAAGAAAACAACACGCGCAATACGCCAACAGAACAACCGCAAGCAGGTAGTTCCCAGCCGGAACAGAATGCCTATACCCCCGATACTGCTACCGTAAGGCCTTACCATTTTGGCTTTATCTATCCACTCAGTACCAACGGTACACAGGCCAATAAATACGTTAACCGGGTTTCGGCACATGTACTTATTGGCACTGCGGCCGGCACCGATATGTTAGAATTTGCGGGCTTTGGCAATAATGTTAAAGGCTACGTAAATGGCGCACAATTTGCCGGCTTCTTTAATATTGCGCAAAACAACCCGGCAGTACAAACGCTTACTTTTTTACGAAATAACGGTAATGCTGTAAACGGAGCCCAGTTTGCCGGTTTTATGAATATTGCCGGAGGTACCGTGCAGGGTGGTCAGTTTTCGGGGTACATGAACCTGGCCAAAGAAGTAAAAGGCGTGCAGGCCAGCGGCTTCTTAAACCTTGCCCAAAACGTAGAAGGAGCCCAACTGGCGGGTTTCTTCAACCGGGCCCGTTCGGTTAAAGGTACGCAAATCGGCTTTATCAACATCTCCGATAGTATTAGCGGCGTACCCATTGGGCTGTTTAACTTTGTAAAAAAGAACGGTTACAGAAAAGCCGAATTTTATACCGCCGATGATTTTGAAGCCAATTTTACCTATAAACTGGGCGTTCAGAAATTTTATTCATTGCTAACTTTAGCCGCGCAGGTGCAGGACCAGAAACGCTGGGCCTATGGCTACGGCTTTGGCTCGGAATGGCAAATTTCCAAAGTATTGCGGATAAACACCGATTTGCTATCGCTGTATGTGATTGAAGACAGCTACGAGAACTTTCCGGATGGCCTTTTTGAAAATTACCAGATAAACCTGCTGAATAAATTCCGGTTACTGGGCACCATTCAGTTGGCTAAACACCTGGCCTTGTTTGGTGGCCCCGTGTACA
The DNA here is from genome assembly GCF_057359045.1 of Adhaeribacter sp. Classification (NCBI taxonomy): domain Bacteria; kingdom Pseudomonadati; phylum Bacteroidota; class Cytophagia; order Cytophagales; family Hymenobacteraceae; genus Adhaeribacter; species Adhaeribacter sp. Next base: position 38,625 of record NZ_JBMQUD010000006.1, on the reverse strand, counting down.
ACGTATTTGTATCGGAGTACCAGGAATCTGGCCTGGATAAAGTGGGCTCCCAACTGGTAACCAACACCTTTTACGACCGCACCTCCTTTGGTGGCACCAACGTGAAAATGTGGATTGGCTTTAATGCCGGTTTACGCTTCTAAGCTACTTAAACCAAAAAATTTACTTAACCATCAATATTTAACCGCCTTTTGGCTGTTACCAGCTCCCTTTTGCCTAAAAAAACACGACTATGAAACAAAATATCACCTTAACCTCAAGCATTTCCGGACGGACATTTACAGCCCAGGATTACCAGCGCGGCTGGGAACTGGCGCAAAAAGAATATTTACGCCAAGAAAAACAAGCCCGGCTAAAAGCAACTAATCGCCCATCACTTAGGCCGTCCCAACATCTGATTACCCTATAAAATAAACCCTAAAAAAGATAAGATCATGTTTCAGAAAATACGTTTTGTTTATCTGGTTTTAGGCCTGTTGCTCTGTGCCGGCTTTCCAATTAAAGCCCAAATTTTAACCCAAACCATCCGGGGTCGCGTGCTCGACAAAGAATCTCAGGAGCCGCTCATTGGCGCCTCGGTGGCTGTTACCACCATAGCTCCCATTAAAGGCACTATTACCGACAATGATGGTTATTTTAAAATTGAGCGGGTGCCCGTAGGTCGTCATAACCTCAAAATTAATTATTTGGGTTACGAAGAACAGGTACTGCCGGAATTGCTGCTGGGCTCCGGTAAAGAATTGGTGCTTACGATCGGCCTAACCGAATCTATTCGGCAAATGAACGAAATATTAATTACCGGTAACCAGGAAAAAGGCGTGCCCATTAACGAAATGGCGACCCTTAGTGCCCGTTCTATTTCGGTAGAAGAAACCAAACGCTACGCCGCCAGCATTAACGACCCCGCCCGCGCAGCCCAGTCGTACGCCGGGGTAGGCAGCACCGACGATACCAGCAACGAAATAGTGGTACGGGGCAACTCGCCGCGCGGCGTACTGTGGCGCATCGAAGGCGTGGAAGTGCCCAACCCCAACCACTTTGCCGAAGAAGGTGCCTCGGGGGGCGGCATTAGCATTTTAAGCGTAAACATGCTCGATAACTCCGACTTTTATACCGGCGCTTTCCCCGCCGAATACGGCAATGCTTTATCGGGAGTGTTTGATATAAAACTTCGCCGGGGCAACAACGAAAAACGCGAATACGCGGCGCAGGCTGGGGTGCTGGTTTTAGATTTTGCCGCCGAAGGTCCGTTTAAAGCGGGCTACAAAGGTTCTTACTTAATAAATTACCGCTACTCTACTTTAGCGGTTTTAAAGAAGATAGGCATTAACATTGCCGGCGATGGCGCCCTCGATTTCCAGGATCTTTCGTTCAAACTGCACTTACCCACCAATAAAGCCGGCGTATTTTCGGTATGGGGCATTGGTGGCCTGAGTCAGCAAAATATTGAAGCTGAACGCGACGTGGCGCAATGGCAGCACCGTTGGGATAATTACGACGATAAATTTACGTCTAACATGGCGGCCACCGGTATTTCCCACACCTATTTTTTCAAAAATAATGCTTACCTCGAGTCCAGTATTACCCTCTCGGGTAAACGCAACGCGTACCGCCAAGATTCTTTGAGCACCGAGTTTAGCCCCAACCTGATTTACCGCCACCAGTTTAATAATATTACCAGCCGGGCCTCGGTGCTATACAACCGGAAATTTAATGCCCGCCATACCGTTCGCGCCGGGCTAATTTACAGCCAATTGGGTTTTGATTTATTCTCGGAAGGAACAAATAACGACGAGCATACCCTGCAGCGCTACGTGAGCAACAACGGCAGCACCAGTTTGTACCAGACCTATGGCCAGTGGAAATACCGCTTAGCCGAAAAATGGACCTTAAACACCGGTTTGCACGTCCTATCGCTGGCCCTGAACGGCAACACTTCGGTAGAGCCGCGCCTGGGCCTGAAATGGAACTTCTCACCTACCCAATCGTTGGGTGCCGGATTTGGTATTCACAGCCGCCACGAAGCCATGAACCTGTACTTTGCCGAAAAACCTTTGGTCAACGGCCAATTGAGTTATCCCAACAAAAAACTTGGTTTTACCAAAGCCCGGCATTACGTTTTGTCGTACGATAACCAACTCCGCGAAGACCTCCGCCTGAAACTGGAAAGCTACTACCAGGATTTATACAACGTTCCGGTTTGGGCCGACCCCAGCAACACTGAATCGGCACTAAATGCTACGGATGGCTTTACCACCGATTCGCTGATAAATACCGGCAGCGGCAAAAACTATGGCCTGGAAATGACTTTAGAGAAATTCTTTACCAAAAATTATTATTTCCTGGTAACTGCCTCGTTGTACAACTCTAAATATACCGCCAGCAACGGTCAAGAATTTAACACCCGCTTCAACGGCCAGCACTTGCTGAATGCTTTGGTCGGAAAAGAGTTTAAAGTAGGTAGCCAAAAAGCCAATTTAATTGGGGTAAACCTGCGCTTAAACTGGGCTGGCGGCAACCGCTACACGCCCGTAGATTTAGAACAATCACGCGCCCAGAACAAAGCTGTGTACATCCAGGACCAGCGCAATACATTGCAAGCCGCCGATTATTTCCGGACTGACCTCCGGGTAAGCTACCGCAAAAACAAACCCAAAGCTTCTTATATTTTATCGCTGGATTTGCAGAATGCCACCAATCGCCTGAATGTGTATAGCCAATATTTCGACCTGGAAACCGAAACCATCAAAACCGCTACCATGAGCGGCCTGATTCCGGTACTTAATTACCGGGTGGAGTTCTAATATATTTGTTAATTGTTGGTTGTTCATCTAATATATACTTATTCCGCTTGGTTGTGCGTAGCGCGCAGTTCGCTGCGCATAACCGGGTAGAAAACGAAATTTGATTTTTGGCTTTTATAATGTAAAAACGCCTGTCAATTTCCTGTAAATGGTAATACTAATTAATGCTGAAAGTTGGCTTTTAGCTAGCTTTTTGCGTATAGTAGCGTACTTTAATTTTTCAGGAATAGCCTTTTCTTATGAAAGAAATAAACAGAAAAACAGTTTACGACGGTTTCTTTAAACTCTACAAAATAACCTACGAAGACGATGGACAGACTTTTGACCGGGAAGTTTTTGTAACCGGTAATGCCGTGGCCGCCCTAATGTACGATACTAAAAAAGAGAAATTTATATTGGTAAAGCAATTCCGGCCGGCCGTAAACCAGGATATGCTGGAGTTAGTAGCCGGCCTGCTCGATAAAGAAGGCGAAAGCCCCGAAGATGCCATGGCCCGCGAAATTGAAGAAGAAGCCGGCTACGCTGTAGATAAACTGGAACATATTTTAAATTTTTATCCGTCGCCGGGCGCTTTTGCCGAAAAGCTACACATTTACTACGCCGAAGTAAGCCGTAAAATTGGCGAGGGCGGGGGTGCCGAAGGCGAAAACGAAAATATTAAACTGGTAGAATTAACGAAGGACCAGTTAAAGGAGCAAGAATTAAACGATGGCAAAACCGTAATTGCGGTACAGTGGGCTAAACTGAAAGGAGTTATTTAACCTATTAATAAATTATCAACAAGTCTAAAAAATGAATAAAGCCCTGCTGGATATAAAAATCCAGCAGGGCTTTAATTTTCAGGTTAATAAGCCCGCAGCAAATCCAGCATTTGCCGGTCTAGCTTATGGCCCTGGTAGTCTTCGTAAGCTACATCGGTGCGGCCACTGTCCAGTACGCCAAATTGCCCACGTAAATTCCACAACGACCAGCCCCAACCGTTTTCTTTATAAATTTCGAGATTGTCTTTCATCCAGGCCAAAGCAACAGCGTGCGGGGTGCGGTTGTAAACGCCCCACTCACCCACGTGTACACCGGCTCCTTGCTCGGCTAGTTTCTGCCACGGGGTGTAGGTTTCCTGTTTTAGGCGCGCTTTATCCCAAATATTGTTTTCGCCTTGTTTATACGGCCAGGTGGGTTCCGGCCAGGTATCGGAGCCGGCCGCCCAACTGGCTTTGTAGTGGGTAAGCTGGAAAGGCCCGTAACCGCGGGTACTTTGCCCTAATTTTTGCGGAACAAGACTGTATACCGGTTTGGTACCGTACTGCAAGCCATCGGCAATAATCAGGCGCTTCGGGTCTTCGGTCCGGATGGCTTCTACCAAGCGGGTAACCACCCGCACATAATCTGCTTCCGACACGTTGGCGGGTTCGTTTATTAAATCTAAACTTACCTTTTTATTAGAAATGCCTTTGTAGCGCCGGGCAAAATGCTGCCAGTGAAAAGCGGCCGCTTCCAGGGCTTTTTCGTCTTGCCAGAGGTTAAGCGGTTCGGCGGGCGGATTTACGCAGTACCCCGGAATGCGGTGCAGGTTTAAGTTTACGTGTACTTTGTATTTTTGGCCAAACGCAACCGCCTGGTCTACTTCTTTCAATACGCTTTCGTTCAGTTGCAGCCAGTTGTCGGGTTTGGCCCAGCAATGGTACGACATCGGCAAACGGGCAAAGTCAAACCCCCAATCGGCCATCATCCGGAAATCGGCTTCGCGGAAAGGCTGGTTGTTGTTGCCGTTAAACTTTTCGAGAAGGTTAAAGCCCCGCCACCGGGGCAGGTGTTTGGCACTGGGCTTGCGTACCATACTAGCATTGGCATTTTCTCCTACTAAAAGAGCTGCGCCAAGGCCCAAACTGGTCCGGATAAAATCGCGGCGATTAAAATTATTTTTATGCATCAGGAATAATATAGAAGCAGTGGTGATAAATATTTGTTAAGCTATTTTATTATAAAATCCAGTTAGTGTTCCTGCGCGCACTACACTTAAAATTAAATATTAGCCCATTAGTTATAAGTAACATAACGGCAATTTAACCGGTATACTTGGTGCCGGGATAAAACAAATAGCTTTATGGCATAAAAATAATTAGGCTAAAATAAATTTGGGTTTTAAATATCATAATAAAAAATAAGATCATGAAAGAGTACTTAAAATTATATTTTATTGCGTTGGCTGCTACTTTTACCTTTGCAGCCTGCGAAAACAAAAACACTTCTGAATCGGTGGAGAACGATTTGGATAACGCTGGTCGTTCGGTAAAAGCAGACCTGAAAGAAGCCGCAGATGATACCAAAGCCGCCGCGAAGGAAGCTGGTTCTGACATAAAAGCAGGGGCTAAAAAGGCGGGTGCCGAGATAAAAGAAGGGGCCGAGAAAGCACGGGCTAAAATTAAAGCCGAAGCAAACGATGCCCGCCATTAAATTTAAATATCATTACCCAAACAAAAGCCTTTTGTGCTAGCTTATACAAAAGGCTTTTGCATATTTTATTAGTTATAAACTGATTATCTAACGGGTAATTATTGCCTTATTTATAATGTAGGGTCATACCCATTATTCATATCTGACCAGGTACCAGCTGAACCAAAATAATTTAAAAATTTTTAAAACGGATGGGTTACTTTTTGCTTCTGCTGGTATAAAAGGAAAATTAAAGCCTGAAAAATGAAAAAATTAGTAAGATTATCGTTCTTTGCCTTAGTGGCTGCTTTTACTTTTGCTTCTTGCGAAACTAAAAATACTGAAAATGCTACTGAAAACGCTGGCGATGCCATTGAAGCGGATGCCGATGCTACTGCTGATTCTTTAGAAGCGAACACCGACCAGGCTGTTGAAGCTACCCAAGAAGGTGTAAACGAGGCTGGTGCCGAAGTTAAAGAAGAAGCCCACGACGCTACCCACTAGTATTACGTTTCTGATTTATATTCTAGGGACCCGCTGCCAAACAGCGGGTCTTTTTTTATCGGGCAAATTACAAGCCGTCGCCGTATTTAAAGTGGTCGTTAACAGTTACCGGCAGTTTGCCGTTAGATTTAATTTTACCAAAAACCAGTTTGGCCGCCGCTTCCTGGATAGCGGGTAATTGCTGGTAGCCAATTATTAAACCATTGGCCTTTTCTATATCGGCAATTTGGTTCATGGTATAGGCATTATCAAATAAATTTACCACCACCTTCTTGTCCCGGATAAGCTTGCTCACCAAAGCTCTTTCTTCGGGCAATAAACCTAAACTATTGCTGGGCCGGATACTGGGTCCGTAAATAGCAATAACTACCTGATTATGCTTTTTAAGACTACGTAATAAACTATCCCGGTCTTTTTTGGTACTGCGCCGCGGTAGCGTATAGGCTTCAATAGGAGTAAATTGCGCCATTGTCCGCTGAAAAAACGTGGGGCGGGCAGCACCCACAGCCACTACAGCTAGTTTCTTCTTTTTATTTTTACTTGGTTCTAAAGGCAAAATGCCCCGCTTGTTATGGAGCAGCGTAATGGCGCCTTCGGCTAAGCGGCGATTGGTTTCGTGGGCGTGCGAAGCGTGCAAATCCTGGTAAAGGTTGGGGATAGCTACCGGCCTGTAGTGGTTAAGCCCCACCCAGTATTTAGCCGCCAGCACCTTCTTACACCGTCTGTCTATTTCGCTTTGGCTGATAACACCATCTTTTATAGCTTGCTGAATGGCTTTTATGGCAATGGGCACACTCACCAGCCGTTCCAGAATATCGTTACCGGCCACCAAGGCTTTTACCTCTGTTTCGCCGGGTTTAAAATATTTGGTTACGCCTTTCATCACCAGGGCATCGGTTATAATCAGGCCCGAGAAATCCAGCTCATTGCGCAGTAAGTCGGTAACTACCGGCCGGGAGAGTGTAGTAGGTAAATTTTTAGTAGAATCGAGCATGGGCAAATGCATGTGGGCCACCATAATACCTCCTACGCCACTTTTTATCAATTCCCGAAACGGGTAAATTTCCAAAGTATCCAGGCGTTCGCGGCCGTACGGAATTACCGGCAAATCGAGGTGCGAATCTACATTGGTATCGCCGTGGCCCGGAAAGTGCTTGGCCGTAGCAATAATGCCGTTCTCCTGCATGCCCAGCATGTAAGCCAGACTTTTAGAAGCCACATCTTTTTTATTCTCGCCAAAAGCCCGGTAACTGATAACAGGGTTATTGGGGTTATTATTTACATCTACCACCGGGGCAAAATTCAGGTGCATACCCAGGCGTTTAAATTCATAGGCTATTTCAGCACCCATGCGGTAAATAAGGCTATCGTTGTTAATCGCGCCCAACAACATAGGCAACGGGTACTGCATGGCACTATCCATGCGCATACCCACCCCCGACTCCGCATCCATGCTAATGAGCAAAGGCACTTTGGCCGCTGCCTGAAACTGATTGGTGAGGGTAGCTTGCCGTACTGGCCCGCCCTGGAAAAAAATAATGCCGCCAATATTATACCGCCGGATCAGGTACAATACATCATCTACGTGGTCTTGCCCTTTGTTCGGGAAAGCCTCCACAATCATGAGTTGGGTAATGCGCTGCTCCGGGGTAAGCCGCTTAAATACCGAATCGACCCAGGTATTACGCCGGTTTAAAGTAGTAATAAGCGCATTGGGGTACCGGATAGTATCTTCGGGCATAATTTGGGGTGCCTGAAAAACGACTACCTTATGGGGTGCCTTGTGGCGTTCGCAGCCAGCCAATATGGCTAAGCCTGCCATAAGCACCGCAACCCAGGTAAACCATCTTTTAAAAAGAAACAAATTTGTATACACAGGCAAAATATTCTTATTCTGTAGAGCCTCATTACTCTTTTACGAGCAGCTATGTTACACCCGGCCGCCCTTTTGCAAAAATATATAAAATACTAAATATTTAGCTGATATAAAATATTCCTTCTCCATTCAGTCCCTTAAAAGTAGTTTAATCCGCAAAAATCAGTTTTGCTTAATTAACTAAAAATAAAGGCTAAACGCTTAAACCTTAAAACTAATTTTTACCTTTAAGCCCAAATTTTATTAACATGATTCAGAAAAGTAACCGGCTGCAAAATGTATTTTATGAAATACGCGGACCGATATTTGAGAAAGCACTGGAACTGGAAATGCAGGGTTATAAAATTACCCGCCTGAATATTGGTAACCCTGCACCTTTTGGCTTTGATGCGCCCGACGAAATTATTCATGACGTTATAATAAATATCCGGCGCGCCCAGGGTTATACCGATTCGAAAGGGTTGTTTGCGGCCCGTAAAGCGGTTATGCACGACTGCCAACGCAAAGGTATACCCAACGTGCAGATAGACGATATTTATATTGGCAACGGGGTAAGCGAGCTGATTTTACTTTCGATGCAGGCTTTACTTAACAACGGCGACGAAATTCTGATTCCCTCGCCCGATTACCCGCTCTGGACTGCATCGGTAAATTTGGCGGGCGGTAAAGCCGTGCATTATATCTGCGATGAAGCTGCCGACTGGAACCCCGACTTAGCCGATATTGAAAGCAAAATAACACCCCGTACCAAAGGCCTGGTTATTATTAACCCTAACAACCCTACGGGCGCGGTTTACTCCGAAGAAGTGCTGCGGCAACTCGTGGCACTGGCCGAACGCCACAACCTGATTATTTTTTCCGACGAAATTTATGACCGTATTCTCTACGACGATGCGGTTCATTTTTCGCCGGCGGCTTTCTCCGACGATATTTTATTCCTGACGTTTAGCGGCTTATCTAAAAATTACCGTGCAGCGGGCTTCCGGGCGGGTTGGCTCATTGTAAGCGGTGCCAAAAACCGGGCAAAATCTTACATAGAAGGTTTAAATGCTTTGGCCAGCATGCGCCTGTGCAGCAACGTGCCTTCACAATTTGCCATACAAACGGCTTTGGGAGGTTACCAAAGTATTCAGGAACTGGTTTTGCCTAACGGCCGTTTGCGGCGGCAACGCGATGTAGCGTACGAAAAACTAACCCAGATACCCGGTATTACCTGTGTAAAACCAAAGGGCGCATTTTATATGTTCCCGAAAATAGATGTCGAAAAATACAATATAAAAGACGACCAGAAATTTATATTGGATTTACTCATCGACCAGAAAATATTGTTGGTACAGGGCACGGGCTTTAACTGGCCGCAACCCGATCATTTCCGGGTAGTGTTTCTGCCTACCGTAGAAGAACTGGCCATAACTTTTGATAAGATTAAATTATTTCTGGCCGATTATAAAGGTACCGACGCCGAATAATTGCCCCGGAGAGTATATACCCGCTTATCTGGTATATGCTCTCCGTTATTTACAGATTAAATTCACCCACTACCAGTTCCACGGCTGGTTTTTTTGTTTGCGGCAAGTAAAGTACCCGTACGCCCAAATCGAACAAAACCCCACTTAAACGCATAAAATTAAAATCGGTGGTTAGTTCCAGGCCTACAGATTGGTACGTAAAAGAGCGGTCTATACGGTTGGTACGGTCGTAGCGGTTACCTTGCCCGTAATCGTAAAACAAATTGGCTTTCAGGCGCTGAAAATAAAAGAAAGGCCCCAGCGCCAGGTCGGGGTACCACATCGGGAACCGGTACTGCACCGAACCGCCATAATAATTATCGTGCGAACGATAGCCATAACCTCTCGGGAACCGCAACACACTGCTAAATACATAATTGCGGGTATCTTCGTGTTGGTAATTGCCAGTAAGCAGCAAAGCATGGTGCCGGAACAAACCCGGAAAAGCTAGCCGGGTATTAACCGCCAATAATTTGCCTTTGTAGTCGCCGCCCAGGGGCGTATGGTTATAATACACAAAAGCCCTTTGCTCAAAGCGGCCAGCTAAATCGCGACGGCTTTGGCGCAGCACCCGGTTATAACTTACCAAATAATTAAGATTGCGCAAATTACCGTTGGCTTGCTCATCGAGATAACGGCGCGACCGGTAAAAATCAGAAATGCTGTTAACCTGCGCGTTGGCCGATAAAGTTAGCGACTGTAAATATTTAGAACGGGTAAGGGTAAGTGGCAAAGATAACCCCGCACTTAAGCTTTTCTCGCGCCATTGGTAAACGGTATCGTTTTCGGAGGTAGTTCTATAGCCAGTGGCACCTGTTACGTTAATAACCGGGTACAAGCCCTGGTAACTTATGCTGGCAAATGCCCGCCCACTGCCCTCGCTTACATTGCGGGTATAACCTACCGTAGAAACAGCGGTGCTCAAAATATCCTGCGATAGCAATGCCAATGAAACCGAATTATGCTCGGGCGTTAAGCTTGGCATCCAACTGTGGGGGTTAAAAATATGTTTTAACGGATTATATTTTTCTACCGGATGCGGATTGTTCGGTACATCGGCTAAAATATTGCGGTTACCTTCCTGGGTTACCAAAGGTGCGGGATAATCTATTTTATCTACCGCTACCTGCTCCAGCGGTACCCAATTAGCCGGATTATTGGGCTGGCTGGCTACATTATAACCTTGTACAGAAAAATCGTTGAATAGCAAGGTACGCCCATCAGGGGTTATAGCGGGGTTAATACCCGCATAACGCCGCGCGGCTACCTGGTACTGCTGTTTGGTACGTAAATCCAGGGCATAAATATTTTCGATGCCATTATGCGGCGAATTAAAATACACGTACTCGGCGGTAATAACCGGATGACCAATATTTTCATTAGTAGGAGGTAATAAATCCGTGAAAGTACCGGTCTCTAAGTCTACCTGCGCAATGCTGCGGGTATTATCGCGGGTGCGCAGCAACACAACACTCTGGCCATCTGGTGCCCAACGGGGCTGCGAAATAAAACCGTTCTGCGGACTATTAATGCGTTTTTCCTCTTCGCCGGTAACTGCATCAAATAAAACCAAGGTGTTCATATTTTCGCGGCTTACTTCTATGGCCGCAATGGTTTGGGCATCGGGCGAGAAAGCCGGCGCCATGAGGCGGGTACGGCGTTTAAGCACCCGGTGGGTATTGGTAGCAATGTCGTAGGTTTTAATTACGGCGTAGTTGCGGGTATCCCACCTTGGATCGTACTCATTTTCGCTCCAGACTATTTTATCTTTTACCACCGAGAGCATGCCGTTGTTGTTGATGATACCCGGCGTAAAAAGTTTCTGTTCGCCGGTGCCATCGGCGTTGAGCCGCACAAAAACCGGAATATCTGCTAAGCCTGATTTAAGCGCTACAATGCCCCCGTCGGATAAAGGTTGCGGGTATAAATAATCGGTGTAGGTGCGGGTGGTACGTTGGGTTAAAACCGTAGCCGGTGTTTGCGGCAACTTATCGGCTTGCTGGGTCCAAAGCGAATCGAGTTCCCGGGTCATGTCGCGGTAAGTAGCGGTTAGGCGTTTGCCCGACTGCTGGCGCATAGCCCGAGAAAAGGTAAACGGCACGTAAAACTGGTCCAAGGCTTGTCCCATTACATCTCCCCAAACATCGCGGCCGGCTTTGCGGCGCACGTGCGTTACCAGGTGGTAGCCGGTTACATAATGGTTGGGTATGTTGTCGCGGAAAGAGCCTAAATGCTGTTTGTTATAACTGTAAGGTTTACGCTCGAGCAAGGTAGTCCGGAAAAGTAAATCAAAATCTGGTATGCGCCCGCGGCCGCTCGGCGAGAAAGCCGTTTCGGTGGCAACGGCATCGCCTTCCCAGAACCAGTTGGGCACCGCCGCATTGGCTAAAGCCAAAATACCATTTTGCCCGAACGGAATGTAAGCCAGTTTTACCCGGCTTTGGTACGCTTTTTCGTACTGCACAATGTGCCGGTACTCATGTATAGAGAGTAAGTTTAGCCAATTATTGGTGCCCAGCAAATTATAATTCTGCGGCGAGGTAGTATAAAATTCGCTGCGGCGCGGCGACAAAGCCACAAATCCGTTAGAAACCACACCTTGGTTTTGCAAAACAACCGGAATTTTGTGCGGGGCCTTACCCAATGAGCCGGCTAAAGGCGCATGAATATGTTGCAACGTATTGGCTACCCGCTGCCCTTCTGCCTCCAGGCTAGCCGGAAAAATCACTTTAAAACTTTGGGTATTTATTTGCCGCCATTTAACTGAAGGCGGGTTAGCCCCCGTTTGGCCAAAAGCTGCCTGACTGGCGAAGCATAGCAGCAGCAAGAGAAATGTATTACGCATAGTATCTTTTAAACACCGGCAATTACTGCCCAGGCCAACTAACTCAGTTTAATGATACACAATAGGACCAGGCTAATATTTTGTTCTAAGCTAATAAATTTCTGGTGGCTACACTATACTATTTATACTTCTGAAACAACCACGTATAAATATATTTCTGGCGCTATTATTTTATAAACCGGTTGCTGCCAACATTACTAAACAGGTGATAATATAAAATTAAAAAAGCCTGTTATTAAGTATAACAGGCTAAAAAATAATTATGAATTGTTTAATAATTTAGAAAAATTAAGCAGTGACCCTAGCCGGGTGTTTTTCACTGGCAAGAACATATACAAAATATGGGCGGTGATAACACTACCCATTGTGCTTTGATTGCTTATTTAAGATAATCTCTAACCAAAATTTATATAAAAGCATTATTTCTTTACGTGCTGGTACAAATCTTTGGCGTCGTGGGCCGCTTCTAAAGCTAAATATTCGGCCTGTAAAGATTTTATTTTAAGCCGGTCGGTTGCCGGAATAGCGTTTTCTAGTTCTTGTTTCCGATCGTTAAGCCTGCTGTACACATTGTCTACATAATCCCAATCATCTTGGGTCCATTTATTCTTCTTGGCCCGTACAATACCCATAAACAACAAATACGTTTCGCGCATATCAGTAGCCGTAAGGGTAGTAAGCTCTTTGGTGGGGCCTAATAATTCCTGCTCCCATTGCCTTAGTTTATTCGCATCCAGCGGCTGGCTTTCACGGCTTCTTTTTTTATTTTCCCAAGCTTGGTACTCGGCTTTTAAACGGGCATATTCGGCTTTAGAATCGGCCGATAAGCTATCGAGCTTACTTTCAATGCGAGCCGAACGGCGTTTAAAATCTTCTTTTGCTTCCGGCCAGTTTTCGCGGGCGGCACTATCGGTCCGGTTGGCTTTGGCATTTACCCAATTTTTAAAATCTTTCAGATCTTCCGATACCCGGGTATTGCGCCGCGTTACGGTTATGGTGTCGGTGGTATCCGTAGTAGTGGTAGTAGTAGAAACCGACCTGGATTCACAAGCCCCTAATACGGCTCCTAAAATCACCGGGCAACTCCATAAGGTTATTTTTTTCATAATATTCATATTCTTCGTAAGCTTAGGTTAAGGCTAAATATTGTTTATAGATTATATTCTACGCAAACCAAATTCTTTGGATTTCAGCAGAGCGGTTTGTAAGTAATCGTTACGCCGGCATAAGGATTATACGGCTAATCGCGTTTTCTATTATGGAAAATATTACCTCGCCGGCAACCTTGCGTATAAGCTTTTATTAACGCCATAACACCTTGGAAGAAACCCTTAATTCTGCGAATACCCAATCATCTAAACTGCCGCTCTATATTTCGCTGGCCTTTATTGGCAGCATGGTAGCGTTGTATTTTCTGCACCCAGGTTTTCAGGGAGTTATTAAAGAAGCCTGGGCGGTTTTAACGTCCGGCGATGAAGCCCGCACTTCTAAATGGGTGAGTCAGTTTGGCTTTTGGGGACCGGTATTTATTGTGGTTTTTATGGTGGTGCAAATGTTTTTGGTGGTGGTAAATGTGGTAGCACTTATGGTAATTGCGGTGCTCGCTTACGGACCACTCTGGGGTTCAGTTATTTCTTTTGTGAGCGTCTTGGCCGCTTCTTCGGTGGGTTACTGGTTGGGGCGGGCGCTGGGTCCGGCTACAATGGGCAAATTTTTAGGCCATAAAACCGAGAAAAAGGTGGAAGAACAAGTAGAACGTTATGGGGTATGGGCCGTGATATTGGCCCGCATTTCGCCTATTATTTCCAACGATGCCATAAGCATTGTAGCGGGTTTGGTTAAAATGCCTTTTGTAAAATTTATAACGGCTACTATTGGTGGTATTATTCCGCTAATATTATTAATTGCGTACTTAGGCGAAAATATTGACCGTTTAAAAACCGGCCTGATTATCGTTTCCATAGTAGGTGTTGCCCTGCTGGCCGGCGTTTACATTTACGATCGGATGAAAACCCGGCAGAAAACAACTTAAAAAGCCAGTTCACCTTTTGCCCTAATATTTTAAAGCTGATTACCTTTAGCTAATAATTCGACTAACCGATTGCGCCAAAAACACCAGCACTACTTAGTCAAATATTGTTTCTTTGGCGGGATTATCCAGGTACTGGAACATCAGATTTATTTGTGAAACTGTACCCCGCTCTACCGATAATTCGGGTAACGCAGAACGGGAGAAATATTGTACATCTAATGTCTCGGAGCCTCTTTGCAGGGTACCGCCCAGTTCTTCGCACAGAATAAACATTTTATACGTATGATACGGCGAAGGTGGGTGCGGATGAAATTTTTTATCGAGTACGGCTAATAATTTTACCGGTTTTACTTCCAGGCCGGCCTCTTCGCGGGTTTCTTTCACGGCCACTTCACCGGCACTATACCCCACATCGGCCCAGCCGCCCGGCAACGACCAGCAATTATCAATTTTTTCGCGTACCAGCAAAATCTGGCCTTCCCGGAAAATGACGGCCCGCACATCTACTTTAGGCGTTTGGTACCCAATTTCGTTCGTGAATAAATCTTTTATTTTGGGTATTTCTTCGTCGGTGAGTTGGGCCAGGATGTTTACGCTAATATCACTTAACTCTTCGTAGCGTTCGCGATCATAATCGTTTTCGGCGTAGGTAAGGCCGGCCTGGGCCAAGGCTTGTACGCGTTTGGCAAATTCTAACCACTGGTGTGCGGGCATCGGGTTTCTATTATTTTAGATATGGCGCAATATCGGAAATTAATCTAGCAGGGCCGCAAGTTTGTCGTAGCTAAGTTCCTGGTAAGCGTCAATTACCAATTCTGTTTTATCCAGTTCTTCCTTAGGATGCGTGGTAGTAATGCCTACTACTTTCATGCCGGCCCTTACGCCCGCTTCTACTCCCGGCACCGAATCTTCCATTACAATGCACCGGGCGGGTGGCATGCCTAATTTGTCGGCCGATTTCAGGTATATTTCGGGATCGGGTTTGCCGTGTTTTACTTCGCTGGAATCTATAACAACGCTAAAATATTTACGTAATCCCGTTTTTTCCATTATAAAATTTACGTTAGATAAAGGCGCATTGGTGGCCACGGCCATGGGCACCCCGTGTTCTTGCAGGGTATCTAAAAATTGTTGCAAGCCCGCAATAGGCGCCATCTCTTTCCCGTGCAGTTCGCGGTAAATGGCTTCTTTTTCTTCGCCTAATTGCCAGTTTTCTTCCGGACTAAATTCACGGCCAAACACATCGCGCAGGGCCGTAGTATTGGTTTTACCGAATATTTTTTCCGGCACATCTTCTTCTTTTAATTCTACATTATACTTTTGGGTAAACTGTAGCCAGGCTTCTTTGTGATAAGGATTACTATCTACAATTACCCCATCCATATCAAAAATAACGGCAAATTTCTCGGTCATGATAATTTAAAATATTGGTAAAATAAAGCAAAAACTATTTCAGGTTGCACTAACGGATTTAAAGGGCTTTTGTTAGTTAAACCAGGTTTAATAAGTTAAATACGCCACAGTAGCCAGGCGCTACCCTGATATGGCAAAAGCCAGGTATATACCTGGCTTTTGCTTTTTGTAATTTTTATATCTGCTATTTAGTTCTGGTTTAGCTTTGGCTGGCAGTTAAACCAGATTGATATTTAAGTTTCCGTAAATAATTTCCTAAATCGCGCGACAAAGAACTTAAATACACCTTTGTTTTGTGTTTGGGGGTTCCTTTGCTGCGCAGGTGGCGGGGTAAACGCCCCGATCTAGAGTGCTCTACGTTATCAGCAACTACATCAACTACATTCTTTTTGGCGTAAAAAGTAAGATCATAGGTTACTTTGCCAAAGTCGCCTTTGTTTGTAGCCCGGTAAGTAACATAACCATCCTTTTCGTCGATGTCGCGCAAATAAAAAGTAGTAGTCGGTAATTTTTCCCGGGCCCACGCGAGCGTAGAATCGAGTAAAACCTCCTTAGACGTATGCGGCACCCGGAAAGTAGCCGTAAAGCCGTAACGTTTGGGTTTAGCGGCATATAACTCAACAGAAAGCAGGAAAAGAAAGAAGAAAAATAAGAGCAAACGTTTCATAAGAAAGGATAAAACAAAGCAGAATTGATTTTTAACAAAAGGTTTAGCCCTGTTGTTCCTTTAAACGTTCTAATATTACTTCATATTGTGATATACAGCTTGTACATCATCATCTTCTTCAATTTTTTCCAACAGTTCTTCAATCTCTTCGGCTTGTTCGTCGGTGAGTTCGGTACGGGTATTGGGTATTCGTTGCAGTTCAGCCGAAGTAACCGTTAAACCCCGTTCTTCCAAGGCTTTTTGCATGGCACCAAAATCGGTAAAAGCGGTTTCAATAATTATTTCGCCTTCGTGCTCGTAAATATCGTCGGCCCCGTAATCAATCAAATCCAGCTCCAGCTCTTCTAAATCTAAACCTTCGGCGGGTAACCGGAATATTCCTTTGCGGGTAAAAATAAAATCGAGCGAACCGGTTTTACCTAAGCTGCCGCCCGCCCGCGATAAATATACCCGAATATTGGCTACGGTGCGGTTAATATTATCGGTTGCTGCTTCAATTAAAATGGCTATCCCGTAAGGACCGTAGCCTTCGTATGCAATTTCTTCGTAATCTTTTTCTTCTTTAGAAGAGGCCCGCTTAATAGCCGCCTCCACGCGGTCTTTGGGCATGTTTACCCCTTTGGCGTTTTGGATAGCTGTCCGTAAACGCGCATTCGCATCCGGATTAGGACCGCCTTCTTTTACCGCAATCACGATTTCTTTCCCCAACCGCGAAAACGCTTTCGACATTTTATCCCAACGCTTAAATTTCCGGGCTTTCCTGAATTCAAATGCTCTTCCCATAGTAAGTATATAGGTTATGGTATTTTGTTATAGGTATATTTTGCAAAGGTAAGAAAGCCTGTGCTAAAACCGAAATTTAGGCATTTACTTCGTGGTGGCTTTTACGTGCTTTGGGTATTAAAATTTGCCCCAGCAGTAAACCCGTGATACTGGCCAGTAAGCCATAAATTAACGGATTAATACTTGTAGCCAGGGCCAATGCTACCAGCCAAACACCCATGCCCGCCAGCATAGATAGTATAGCGGCACCCGGCGAGGTACGCGGAAAGTACAAGCCGGCTACCAGGGGCACAAACAAAGAAACCAAACTCAGCGCCGACGATTCGCTTACCAGTTCGTAAATATTGCTGCGCATTAAGGCAAATCCCAGCGAAATAGCCGCCGCCAGTAACACACTCATCCGCGAGAGCCACAGTAATTTTTTATCGGTTATATGGGCGTAAAAAGGCCGAAAAATATTCTCACTTAAAATAGCGGCCGGTGCCAGAATGGCGCCACTGGCCGTACTCATGATAGCCGATACCAAAGCTCCAAAGAAAAGTATTTTTACCCACTCCGGTGTATGCTGCAGTATAAGCGTTGGCAACAATAACTGGGTATCACCGTGTAGCAATTCGGGGTGCATAGCTTTGGCATAAAGTGCCAGTACTAACGGCAAAAAACCAATCGTTAAGTACATTAAACCGGCTGCCAGGGAAGAATTCACAGCAACTTTCTCTGATTTAGCGGCCATTACCCGCTGAAAAACATCCTGCTGCGGAATAGAGCCTAAGCCAATAGTTATCCACATGGCAAAGTAATTTAACCAGCTCCCCAAATCGGCTTTTAAGGCAGGCGTAAACCGGAAAAAATCGGGTGGCAAGGTAGCCAGCACCTGGTTAATGGGTACTTGCCCCACAAAACTGGCGGTAATAAAAATTAAACCGGCTACAATTATAATGGTTTGCATAAAATCGGTTACCGACACCGACCACATACCGCCCATATACGTGTAGCCTACCACCACCACAAAACCTAGCAAAGTACCAGCCAGCAACGACAAACCCGTAACCAGGTTAAAAATAATACCCAAGGCTACCAGTTGGGCCGCAATCCACCCGAAATACGAGATTACGAGAAAAAATGAAGCAATTAATTCGGTTTGCCGGTTATAACGTAGCTTGTAAAAATCGCCGAAGGTTAAAAGATTAAGCCGGTACAATTTACGGGCAAAAAATACCCCTACCAGCACCAGGCACAAAGCGGCTCCAAACGGGTCTTCAATAACACCCAACAAACCTTTTTCGGCAAATTCTGAAGAAGCGCCCAGCAGGGTTTCGGAGCCAAACCAGGTGGCAAAAACCACCGCCGTAGCCACCGGGAAAGACAACTTACGTCCGGCTAATAAAAAATCGTTGGTATTATGCACGCGCCGGGAGGCCCAAATACCTACCAGCACGTTTATTAATAAATAGAGCAGTAAAAAAAGAATAAGCATAAGAAAATATTAACCAGACCACCCTTAAGGATGTTGATAACCTTTTATGTAAAACGTGCCTATATCCATCTGATGGCCTTTTTAGTCTTGTTTATACCCGGCTGAGCACGTTATTTTTCCTTTCGCTTATTATTATCTACAATATCCCTTAATTCAACCAGCTTATACAAGGAATCAACTGTAGTTTCATCTAATTGCTTTTTTTCAATCCAACCAACCTGGGTTTCCATATCATATTCGCCAATTAAGCCGTCCAGCAAAATATAAATAGCCTGATTAATTTTTGCATCATCAACATAATCTCTAATATTTAACTCAAGCCCAATTTTATCCTCATCATGTGCGTATCTGAAAAAGATATCATCATAGCTAATGGTTAGCTTGTCGCCAAAGTTTATCTTAATATCATCGCCCGGAATTCTTTGTTGGAAAGCATGAATTTGCCAATTCTTAATCTGGAGCGCTTTTTTAACCAGATTTTCTACACTTGGGAATGATTCTTTAAGCCCACCGTTCGAAATAGTGAATTCTTTTATTCCATTTTCGTGCGTTGGGCTAAATTCAAAGGTTAAATTTTTGTCTATTTTACTTAACTGGTTAGAGAGCTTATCAAATTCTTTCTCTCTGCTCCCGTTAAGGTTATAGTAAATATCCTGATGCTTTACGAACCAATTCCAAAATTTTTCTTCTTTAGATTTATTATCAAAAAAATAAAAGGCCATTATTATTCCTAAACAACTACAAGTGATAATTTCGCCAACTTACTCAATCGGTATTTAGCTGTTAACAGCTGCTTATTTCTTTAACTGATAAGCCACTACCCGGTTGTGGAAAAAGGTAGGCACCAGCAACAGGTTTTTACCCGGAATATATTCAATATCAGCGGCATTAATTTTGGCTTCTTTTGTATCAATCAGTTTAGTAACCTGTCCTTTGGCGGTTACATAGTTAACTTCACCATTCCAGTTAGAAATTAAAAAATCGCCATTGCCCACGGGCACAATACCATCGCCACCGGCTAAACCTTCGGCTACTTTGGTCAGGGCTTTGGTTTTATTATCAATCAGGTAAAAAATACCGGTAGGCATATCTATTATATACATTTTGTTCTGGTGGGCCAGTAAGCCGTTGGGCCGTTGCAGCACATCACTTTCCAGCCATACGCTGGCAACATTATTTTTAATGATATAAACTTTTTTACCCGTAGAATCTGATACGTACACATTGCCTTGGGCATCTACAGTTATGTCGTTCAGGAAAATAGCACCCGGCACCTCAATGGTGCGGGTTATTTTACCGGTTTTGGTATCGATAACCACTACTTTGGTTAAATCGGCTACGTAAAGCAGATTTTTAACCAGGCCCATACCTTTGGGCGCATCTAAGCCTTTTACCCATTCGGCGTTTTCTACCTTACCGGTTAAGCTTACTTTACCTACCGAGCCATTGCCATCTTTTTCGCCGGCCTGGCCATTAATATTAGACACATACAGGGCATTATTTGCTTTATCGTATATCACCGATTCGCAGGTGAGCAGCGTCGCATCGGTTTCCCATTGTTTGGTAAGGCTTACCTGTTGGGCGGCAACCTTGTGGATAACCACAGAAGACAACCCAGCTACTAAGCTGATAATCAAAAAACTAGATTTTAAAATAGACTTTTTCATAATGTAGGGTTATGGTGGTTTAAAAACTTATTTAAATAAATATAGCAGATTTTACCGCAGAAAAAATGGCCAGATAATCAGTTAAAATAATTTATGGCTTTAACCCTTTTAAAAACCTACCCGTATAGCCAGAAAGTTAATAACTGAATTACTGAACCCCAAAATAATAAAACTATGAGCAAGCTTAGAAATTTAGAAGATTTATTTCACCATGAACTAAAGGATTTATATAGCGCTGAAAAGCAATTGTTAGAAGCGTTGCCTAAAATGGCTGAAACCGCGCAGGATCCTAAACTAAAATCGGCTTTTGAACAGCATTTACAGGAAACCAAAGTACAGAAAGAACGCCTGGAAAAAGTTTGCGAACTGGTGGGCATAAGCCCGGGCCGGACCAAATGTAAAGCCATGGAAGGTTTGGTAGAAGAAGGCCAGGACATGATCGATGAAAAAGCCACGCCGGAAGTAAAAGATGCCGCTTTGGTAGCTTCGGCCCAGCGCATTGAGCACTATGAAATTTCGGGTTACGGCACGGCCACTTACTACGCCGAAAGACTAGGTTTAACCGAAGCCAAAGAACTGCTGGCCGAAACATTACAGGAAGAAAAAAGTACCGACGCCAAGCTGAACAAACTAGCCAAGGGCTGGATTAACCAAAAAGCAGAATAATTAAAATATTGCCCTTAGCCTAAAGAAAAAGCCTGCTAGACGCAGGCTTTTTCTTTAGGCTGGTTTGTAGTCTTTGTATAAATAATCCGGTTGGTCTGTAAAGTTGTACATAACCGGCAAGTTATTACAGATGAGCCAAGCAAATAATTAACAGTATAATCTACGCAGTACTGCTCTAATAGTCAGTTTAGGAAAGGTAAACCAAACCTTACTTACTTTAAAAGAGTACTATAGTTAATACTAAAACGACGATAATCATGGAAAATAATAAAAACCGGCAAGACCAGACCAAAACCAAGAACGAGCAAACCCAGGAAGATCCTACTATGGAAACAAAATCGGATAGTGATTTTTATAAAAGAACCATGATAGGAACGGGCGCGCAAAAGTCGGACGAAAACTTTGATAATACTTTTCGGCAAACAAACGAAAAAGATATTGAAGACCGCGATAACAACGATGGAGATGCCAACACCGAAAACAATTTTTAATAACTGCCTATTTTTTAAACAAAAAAGCCTGGTAATTAAACTTACCAGGCTTTTTTAATGGTATTTGATTCCGGGTTGTAGCGGCTGATTTAATTAGCTAACCGGCTACTCTCCTTTTCTTTTATTTGCTTAAGCTGATTTTGCATATCGCTCAGAATTTTAGGATTGGCACTGGCTACATTTTTGGTTTCACCCATATCGGTTTTTAAGTTATACAATTGCGGCTCGGGGCTGTTGCCTAACTCAATTTTGGTATGCGGGTTCATTTTAGGACCATTGCTTGGTTCAATGTATTTCCAGTTGTTCATTACCAGAGCCAGCGTATTATTCAGCGACTGTTCTACAACATACTCACGGCCTTTTTTAGAATTACCCAACAGCGTTTCCAGTAAGTTAAAGCTATCGGGCGCATCATTGGTGCCTAGCTTTTGGCCGGTTAAGGCGGCAAACGAAGCAAATAAATCTATCTGGCTAAACATGGCTTCGGTAACTCCCGGCTTAATTTTACCAGGCCAGCGAATAATAAACGGTACCCGGGTACCTGCCTCAAAAGCACTGTATTTGCCGCCTCTAAACTGGCCCGATGGCTTATGTCCGTTTAATTTAGCTACGGCTTCGTCCTGGTAACCATCGTCGATTACCGGCCCGTTGTCGCTGGTAAAAATAATAATAGTATTTTGGGCAAGTTGCAGTTGGTCTAAAGCTTTGGTTATCTCGCCTACCGTCCAATCGAGTTGTAAAATAGCATCGCCGCGCGCACCCATACCACTTTTACCGACAAACCGCGAATGCGGCATACGAGGCACGTGAATATCGTGGGTAGCAAAATACAGGAAGAAAGGCGTATTTTTATTTTTCTGCATAAAATTAATGGCCCGATTCGTAATTACATCAGCCATTTCTTCGTCTATCCAGCGGGCTTTCTTGCCCCCGGTCATGTAACCAATACGGCTTACCCCATTAATAATGGTTTGGTCGTGGCCGTGCGATGGTTTCATTTTAAGCAATTCAGGATTTTCTTTACCAGTTGGGTCGTTGCCGATTTTTCCTTTATAACTTACCTGAATTGGATCGGCAGGGTCTAAATCTACTATCCGGTGGTTTTCGAGGTAAACACAAGGCACCCGATCGGCGGTAGCCGGCAAGATAAAGTTATAAGTAAAGCCAATTTCTAAAGGACCCGGCTTAATGTCGCTGTTCCAGTTAGGGCCACCCTGCGGTCCTAAGCCCAAATGCCATTTACCTACTGCCGCCGCCTGGTAGCCGGCTTTCTGGAGCATGCCCGGCAAGGTGGTAATATCGGTTGGAATAATTAAAGCCGCATCGCCGGGCGCAATGCCTGTACCTTGTCTACGCCAGGCGTATTTACCGGTTAAAATAGAAAACCGTGAGGGCGTACAGGTAGCCGACGTAGCGTAGGCATTGGTAAACCGAAGGCCTTGGGCCGCCAGTTTATCTATATTAGGAGTTTTTACCTTGGTAGCGCCGTTACTACTTATATCGCCAAATCCTACATCGTCGGTATATATAATAACAATATTAGGCTTTTGCTGAGCTGCTACTACCTGGCTCCAAAGCAACAAAGCAAAGGTTAAAACTGGGAAAAAGCTTTTTTTCATAGATAATAATTGAGGTAAATATTGGGTGCGGCAATACTGTCTAGAATAAAATATGCTAAATGCAGATTCGCTAAAAAATAATTATAAAACCAGCAGTAAGTTTTGCAGCCGTTAACCAAATAGTAAACAGGTTTAGCCGGCTAATCTAATCAGTTTTAAGTAAAAAAAAGAACAGGAAAAGCGCACCGTACTATTTTTCATTATCTGCAAGCTTACTAAACTCCTGCAAACTTGGTTTTACTGCCTTTGTTTTAGATAAATTAAATCTTAAGTGAAGCCGGAATATACTAATTATTAAAGCTGTAAAAGCATAAATAGAGCAGGTATCGGAAAGTGGCACCTGCTCTATTTCATATATATTTATCAGCTTATATACGCTTTGTTATTTTGCCAATCCTGGGTTAATATTTATTTCGGATAACGGTATGGGCCATTGGTAGTCTTGCGGTGCCCGGAAATTACGGGTTGTAACAAACCATCTTTTGCGGCCTAACGGATCAGGCGTGGTCGCATTTTTTTGCCGGATGGCTTTTACAGCAACCGGAAAAGGCGCGCCGTAAAAATCGGCTTTTAAAACTGTTTCGGCTGTTTTCCAGCGGAGTAAATCCCAGTATCGGGTACCTTCAAAGGGCATTTCGAGGCGCCGTTCTTTCCGGACAATGGCCCGCAGCTGGGTGGGATCCGTAACGGTAATGGGCGGCATATTAACCGAGGCCCGGCCCCTCACTTTGTTAATAGTAGCATCTAAATCGGCTTGTAAAATGGGCTGACCGGCTTCTATTTTAGCTTCGAGGTAACTTAACAACACCTCGGCGTACCTGATTATGGGCAGATTGCCGCCATAGTTGGTTAAACTGCCCGAGAAACTGGGGTCCATAAATTTACGAATACCGTAACCGGTTTGGGTAGTTTGCTTGCCCGCACCTAACTGGTCGGGAGCAGTGGCCGAATCGGGGTGGGTTACGTAGCGGCCTTTAAACGTATCGCCGTTAAATAAAATATTAAACTTTAAGCGCGGATCGCGGTCTTTGGCTACGTCGCGCCAATTATAACGCGAATCGGTGTAAGAGAACGGCGTACCATCTTTATAATCGTAGGCTTCTATCAGGCTACCCAGGGGGCAGATAATGTGCCAGCCCCCGGCTACAGCCGGCCAGGCGTGTTGCGGCAAGCCGTGGGCGAGTAAATTTTCGATGTGTTGCACGCTAAAAATATTCTCGCTGCTGTTTTCTTTGGTAGTTATAAAGAGTTCCAGGTAATCCGGGTCAATTATATTATCGCCAAAATCAATAATGGTTTTGTAGGTCGTTACGGCATCGGCAAATTTACCTTCGGCTAATTGTAACCGGCCTAAAAACGCCAGCGCAGCTTGCTTGCTGGCCCGGCCGGTTTCGGTGGTTGGTATATCTTTGTAGCGGGGCAAATCGGCGGCGGCCTCGGTAAACTCTTGCGTTACAAAATTTACAATCTCGGTTTTAGGGGCTTTAGTTAAGGTATTGGCTTCTTCTTTCGTGAGCAAAGTGGTAACCAGGGGCACCGAACCCCAATATTGCGACATATAAAAATACTGGCAAGCCCGGATAAAGCGCACTTCGGCTACCATCCGTTTCTTTTTGGCTTCATCCATATTTACCTTATCAATATTTACCAGAAAATCGTTGCAGCGGGCAATCCGGCTGTAGCTCTGGTTCCAGTAATTTTCTAGAATTGCCAGGTTGTTTACCAGGGTACCATTGCTTAGTTTATGAAAAGGCGAAGTTTCGCCCCGGCGGTCGTAAGCATTATCGGTGGCAAAATCCAGGAATACCAAACCCGCATAAGACCACCAGTCGGTGGGGTTTACGTTGGTGTTGTTTACCGCAATATTGCCTTTGTAAATACCCGTTAAGGCTAGCAGGGCGTGCTCTTCATTTTGCCAGAAATTGATACTGCTAAACTGGTCTAAGGGGGCTTTTTCTAATTCGTCGGCGCAAGCAGTAAGAAGTAAGATAGCCAACGCCCCAGCCAGACCTTTCTTCATTTTATATATTAATTTCATGATTCTTTGCTTAATTAAAACCTGATATTTACCCCTAAAGTATAGTTGCGCAAGATTGGGTAATAAGCCCCGCTGTTTACAATATTATTGGCATCGTTGCTGGTATTATTGTCGGTGCCAACCTCCGGATCCCAGCCGGGCCGGTAACTGCTAAAAGTAAAGAGGTTATCGCCGGTTACATAAAACCGGACACTACCCACCCGTATGCGTTCGGTAAAGGTTTTGGGCAACGTATAGCCTACCTGCACATTTTTACCCCGTAAATAAGAGCCATTCAGCACCCAGAAAGAAGATAATAAGGTATTGGGCGTACCCGAGTTCGAAACTATTTCTAACCGCGGGTAACCGGCATCGGCGCGTGGGTTTTCGGGTGTCCAGCGTTCGTCTATTTGCCACTGTTGGATTGAGCCAAAATTATTAAAGGCAATACCGGCGTAGCTGTTCATATACCCTTTTACACCGGCTACCCCCTGTAGCAACATACTTACATCCAAGCCTTTGTATTTGGCACTCAGGTTTAGACCAAAATTGTATTTAGGAATATTACTGCCCAGCACCTTGCGGTCGTAGGTAGCATCTACTTTGCCGTCGGGCGTGCCGTCCGGACCGCTGATATCTTTATACCGGATATCGCCGGGCTTGGTACCGGGGTTAATGGCCACTTGGTTGGCATAAGCAGCAATATCGGCCTGATCTACGAATATACCGTCGGCTACGTAGCCATAATAAAGCTGCATGGGATGACCGATAAACAGGGTACTACCGTTGCCCACCAATCCGTTAGGCTGGGTAATATTGCCCACACCCAAATCCAGTACTTTATTTTTAATTACAGAGAAGTTACCGTTAATATTATAAGAAAAATCGCCAACAGAATGGTTATGGCCCAGTACAAACTCAAAGCCGGAGTTGCTCAGTTCACCGGTATTCTGCTCAGATAAAGTAAAGCCCAAAGAACCCGAAACACTACCGCCCGGCGCGTATAAAATATCGTAGGTGTAGCGGTCGAAGTAAGTAACCGAGCCGGTTAACTTATTTTTAAATAAACCAAAATCAACCCCTAAATCGGTGGTACGGGTAGATTCCCAGTGCAAGTTAGGGTCGATGATATTGGTACGGGCCGCACCGGCGGTAATAGCCCCCCCAAACGAATAATTATAAGCCGTGCCAATCCGGTAAAGGTTGTGGTACGGGTAATTACCAATATTTTGGTTACCCAGCACACCAATGGAGGCTTTCAGTTTCAATTCGCTAATCCAAGGCGAATTATCGCGGAGAAAACTTTCTTCGCCTACCCGCCAGCCAATAGCCGCCGACGGGAAATAGGCATATTTACGGGAAGTTGGAAAACGCGAAGAACCATCGCGTCGGATAACCCCTTCTAACAAATAACGGTTAGCAAAACTGTAATTTACCCGGCCAAACTGCGACTCCAGCGCCCACTCATTGGCGGTACCACTGGCCTGTTGGTTACTCGGGGAGCCGGCATTTAACTCCGTTAGGGCGTTGCCAGGAAAATTATTCCGGAAAGCAGTAGTGGTTTCAAAGCGGTTTTGCTCAAAAGAATAGCCCAATAATACCCCAATGGCGTGTTTATCGAACTGACGATTATAATCGGCCAATCCCTGCAGGGTATAATATTCGGTAGATGCATTTAAACGGCTAAGTTGATTGGGGCCTAAAGTAATATTTTGATTTATAACCTGCGTAGCCAGAAATTCAGCTTCCTTGTTATTAATTTGGTTGTAGCCGGTTATAAAAGATACTTTCAGGTCCGGAATAATTTTATAATCGAGCCGGATATTTCCATTTAGATTCAGATTGTTTTGTTTACCGAACGATTCACTTTCCAGGAAAGAAATGGGCGTTCCTTTTTGCACAACGCCGGAACCATAATACCCGTTCGATAATTTTCCGGCATAAATAGAGGGGTACCGCACGGCTTGGTTTACAAGGCCCAAAACCCCGGTAAAGTCTAAAGTAGCCGGGGCATTAGGTTCCTCGGCGCTGGTTTTGATGGCGGCTAAACGGGTTGTTAAATCCAGCTTAGGACTAAGCGCCGTAGTTAAATTTAACCGTACATTGTAGCGGTCGAAATTATTTTTAACCACTAATCCATCCTGAAATAAATAGCCGAACGAAAGGTTATATTTATTTGTAGCCGTTCCGCCGCTTATGGTTAAGTTATGGCTGGTCTGGAGGCCATTTTTAGAAAATACTTCTTCCAGGAATTTAGAATTGGGGTGGGTATCGGGATAAGCACCGCTCTTGTATTTTTCAATATCTTCGGGTGTATACGACTCGGTGCCCGAAGCTTCGTTATACATGGCCGCATAATCCCAGGAATTGGCAAACTCCGGAAATGCAGTAGGCTTCTGGAAACCGGTGTAACCATTATAATTAATCTGAATTTTGCCTTCTTTACCAGATTTGGTGGTTACCAGAATAACGCCATTGGCGGCCCGCGAACCGTAAATAGCCGCGGAAGAAGCATCTTTCAGGACCGATACACTTTCTACATCATTGGGGTCGATGTCGTTGAAATTACCCGGTATGCCATCTACAATTACCAAAGCGCCCGAAGATGCGCCAAAAGAGCCTACGCCCCGCACATTAATAACGCTGGCACTGGCACCCGGCTGCCCTGACCGCTGAATAGCAGTTACACCGGGCATTTGCCCGGTTAAAGCATTCGATAATTGCGTTACCGGCCGCGTAGCAATTTGCTCTGCCGATACCTGGGCAATAGAACCAATTACATTTTCGCGTTTTTGGGTACCATAACCAATTACAACTACTTCTTCTAAAGCTTTGGCATCGGGTTTTAAAATTACGTTTATGGCACTTTGGTTACCTATGGGCACCTCCTGGCTCACAAAACCAACGTAAGAAAAAACCAACGTACCCTTGGTGTCGGGCACCGTAAGTTTATAGCCGCCATCTACATCAGTAGCCGTACCCGTATTGGTTCCTTTTAGCAAAACACTTACGCCCGGCAAAGGTTGGTTATCCTGGTCGGTTACTTTGCCGCTAATGGTGGTTTCTAATACCCCCGTTAGGTTAATGTTACGAAAAGGCACAGTATTAGGGACTTTATCGGCGGGTTCCGTGTCGGTATCGGCAATAATCAGGTAATAATTTGCGCTCACCTTCTTAAACTTTAATCCGACCGGCTTTAAAATTTTTTGCAAGGTTATTTCCAAATCCGGGCGCTTGGTTAAATTATCCGGAATACTGGCTTCCGGTACTAACTTATTTTCCAACAAGTCGCTCTCAAAATTAAAGTTTACCTGGTATTGTCGTTCTAATTGGGCTAAAACGGCGGGCAGCTGCCGTGCTTGCTGCTTTTTAGGAGTAGCTACGGGCATTCTGGTTTGGGGGAGGGTGCGGGTTAGAGCCAGACTCTGGGCATTACTAACCGCAATGGAATTACCCAGCAGCAAAGAAGTCAATATAAATATTGCTCCCCGGCGAAAAGTAAATGTTTCGTGCATATATGGTGAGGTATTAGAGCGTATAATAACTTAAAAACAAAATGCCCTTTTTGAACCAGGCAGTACAACAAAGTCGCCTGTCTGTTCTGACGTGGTAATTTGTTTGGAGCAGTTGCTTTATTTATTCTAAACAGATCAGCTTTTAATACCTCACCAAAAAAATATTAATTTTTATAAAATAGCTGCAGTCAATAAGCGCGAAGCTATATCTACTTACCAGAAAAAGAAAGGAAGAATATATTTAAATGCTGATAAAAGTGATTTCATATTCTCTCTGGCATTCTTTTTTCCGCAGGAAATATTTTTTAAGATAAGCCTGATGTATTCACCCGTAATTGCATAGATATTTTTCGGGGATACGCAGAGTTTTTACAAGAATGTTTCCCGTGGAAAATAATTTTATTGCTTAGGTCCCGCTATTTGATAATAAAACTTAAGCCTAAAGAGGAAAGCAGAGCTATAATAATGGGAAGGAAGAAATGCTGATAGTTGCACCTAGTACGCACTTTTGTGCTTTACTCTTCTGGCTGATTGCTATTTATCTAGCTAAAAATGTTAACAGGACATTCTTCGCATACAGTCGGTAAAAAATAATCTCCCGGGTTTACAAAAAGCCTAACTCCAACTTGGCTTCTTCGCTCATGCGGTCGCGGGTCCAGGGTGGGTCGAAGGTTAAAAGTACGTAAGCATCTACTACGCCCGCAATGGCTTCTAATTTGCTTTGCGTTTCGAAAATAATGTCGCCGGCGGCCGGACAAGCAGGAGCCGTTAGCGTCATGGTTACCCGCACTTTGTTACCATCTTCAATTTTAATTTCGTACACCAAACCCAAATCCACAATATTTACCGGAATTTCCGGGTCGTGTACCGTTCTTAAAACTTCTTCAACTTTTTCTTTTAGCTCTTCGGGGTTCATGAGTTTAGGGTTTGGCTTTGGTAAGCAACAGCGTACATTTTTATTTGCTTCAGCATAGATAATAACCCATTGGAGCGGGTAGGCGATAAATGGGTTTGCAAACCTATTTTATTTATAAAATAAATATCTGCATCGGCTATTTCTTTGGGCGTGTGCCCCGACAATACCTGCACCACCATGCTTACCAAACCTTTGGTAATAACGGCATCGCTATCGGCGGTAAAAAACAACTTACCGTCCTGGTAATCGGCGTGTAACCACACTTTAGACTGGCAGCCTTTTATAATATTTTCGTCGGTTTTATATTTTTCTTCAATCTGGGGCAAGTCCTTTCCTAGCTGAATAATATATTCATATTTATCCATCCATTCGTCGAACATTTCAAAATCTTCAATAATGGCATCTTGCCTTTCTTGTATGGTCATGTAATTTATATCAGCTTAGCATGGCAACGGCTTTCTCTAGGCCGGTTACCAGTTGGTCTATTTCTTCGCGGGTGTTGTAAAAGGCAATGGAAGCCCTAACTGTACCCGGAATGTTAAAATATTGCATAATGGGCTCGGTGCAATGGTGACCGGTGCGTACGGCAATACCCTGCTTATCCAGAATCTCGCCTAAATCAAATGGGTGAATGTCGTTAATTAAAAAAGATATAGAGGCGGCCCGGTGTTCTGCTTCGCCAATAAACCGCAGACCAGGTATCTTTTTTAAAGCCTCTACTGCATAAGCGTATAATTTCTGCTCAGTTTCCTGAATATTGGCTAAGCCTAGCTCCTGCAAATAATCAACCGCTACGCCCAAGGCAATGGTTTCGGCAATACTGGGCGTACCGGCCTCAAACTTCAGGGGCAACTCGTTGTAAGTTGTTTTTTTAAAACTCACCGATTTAATCATGTCGCCGCCGCCCTGGTAAGGTGGCAATTGGTTTAACCAGGCTTCTTTGCCGTAGAGCACACCAATACCAGTAGGGCCGTACATTTTATGCCCCGAAAAAGCCAGAAAATCAGCATCGAGTTCCTGTACATCAATGCCGATGTGCTGAATGGCCTGGGCCGCATCTACCAAAACCGGAATATCGCGTTCGTGGGCCATTTGAATTATTTCTTTAACCGGATTAACCGTACCCAAAGTATTGGAGACATAGGTAACGGCTACCAGTTTTACAGTTTCGTCCAGCAAATCTGCGAGGCTTTCCATAATTAGTTCGCCTTTTTCGTTTACCGGAATTACTTTTAAAGTAGCGCCCCGGTCTTCGCAAATCATTTGCCACGGCACAATATTAGAGTGGTGCTCAATAGCCGAAATTAAGATGCTATCGCCGGCTTGTAAAAATTTTCGGCCAAAGCAACTGGAGATTAAATTGATGCCGTCGGTGGTGCCGCGCGTAAATATTACCTCGTGCACGTGTTTGGCATTAATAAAAGCAGCTATTTTGTGGCGGGATTCTTCGTGGGCGGCCGTAGCTTTCTGGCTTAGATAATGCACCCCCCGGTGCACATTGCTGTTATACTCCGAATAATATTCCGAAATAGCATCAATTACCGGCTGCGGCTTTTGGGTTGTAGCCGCGTTATCGAGGTACACCAGGGGCTTACCGTATACTTTGGTTTGTAATACCGGAAAATCGCCCCTTATTTTTTCTACATCCAGCACCGTTCCGGCTGCCATTGTTAAATTATCCCGCATGGCTTTACGCTTTTACCAACTCCTGTTCGGCAGGAATATGTTTTGTAATTAAATGATTAATATAATCTTCTAGGGCCGGAATTTGTATGTGCTGCGTTACATCAAAAGCAAAGGCACTTACAAGTAACCGACGGGCGGTTTGCTCCGAAATACCTCTGGATCTTAAGTAAAACATGGCTTCCTGGCTTAGTTGCCCAACCGTAGAACCGTGGCTGCATTTTACATCATCCGCAAAAATTTCTAACTGCGGCTTGGAGTTAATGGTAGCCCGGTTGCTTAACAACAAATTATTATTTTGCTGAAACGCATTGGTTTTTTGCGCATCGCGCTCTACATAAATTTTACCGTTAAATACGCCGGTCGCATTATCCAGAAGCACGCCTTTGTATACTTCGTTGCTTTGGCAGTTGGGGTGCAAGTGGTTTACAAACGAATGGTTATCGGTTAACTGGCGGTCGTTTACCAGGTATAAACCATACAAATGGCTTTCGGTATGCTGGTCGTCGAGGTTTACGTTTAAATTATTCCGGAGCAATTCGGCCTCCGGCAACGAGAAAGTGTAGTTGCTGTAAACACTATCGCGTTTCTGGCTTACTTCGGTGTGGTTTACCTGCCGGAAACCTTTGCCGGCAGTTTGCAAGGTATAATGGTTTACTTGCGCATTTTCTTTTACCACAATTTCGGAAAGGCTATTTACAAATAAATTGGCCCCCAGGTTCTCCGCAACCACCGATTCAATAAACGTAATACCCGCACTTTTATTAACCACAACTAAATTGCGGGGCTGAATAAATAAATTATTCACGCCAGTATAGATTTGTACCAGGTGCAATGGCTTCTGAATAATAACATTGGCCGCTACTTGGATAAATAAACCTTCGGTAAAAAAGGCGGTATTTAAAGCTGCAAAATGATGCTTTTGGGTATTTACCAGTCGGCCAAAATATTCCTGAAAAGCTGACTCCACTTGCGCTTCGGCTATAGATTTTATTATAATCCCGGCCGGTAAATCGTTATCTGATAAAGCAGGCTGAAATTTACCGTTTACCAATACTATTTTATAGGCTTCTAATCCTTTGATGCTGGCTTTATCCAGCGCAATAGCCGAATGGCCGGCGGCCTCCACGGTAAATGGATTTGTTTCGTACGACTCCTGCAAAAAAGGAAGTACATTGGTATATTTCCAGTCTTCTACCTTGCGGGTAGGAAAACCTAAAGTTCTGAAATGTTCGAATGCTTTTTGGCGTAGCTGCAGCA
This sequence comes from Adhaeribacter sp., assembly GCF_057359045.1. Lineage (NCBI taxonomy): Bacteria > Pseudomonadati > Bacteroidota > Cytophagia > Cytophagales > Hymenobacteraceae > Adhaeribacter > Adhaeribacter sp. The sequence goes on along the minus strand of NZ_JBMQUD010000006.1, from coordinate 6,449 downwards.
CCGCCGCCGACTCCGCCGATTGCTCCACAACGAAACCATCAAACCCGTTAACCAGGTCGTGGTAAAGCGGTATGGATACTTGATTTGCCATGTTTAACCTGCCGTTTCTTCCGTTTTAAATTCTTCCTTAATCCAGTCGTAGCCTTTTTCTTCCAGCTCCAAAGCCAATTCCTTTGTGCCAGATTTAACAATACGACCATCGTACAGCACATGTACAAAATCCGGAACAATATATTCCAGTAAACGCTGGTAGTGTGTTATAATAATAAAGGCATTATTCCCGCTGCGCAACTGGTTAACGCCATTCGAAACAATTCGCAACGCATCAATATCCAGTCCGGAATCGGTTTCGTCGAGGATAGATAATTTGGGTTCCAGCATGGCCAGTTGCAAAATCTCATTCCGCTTTTTCTCCCCTCCCGAAAAACCTTCGTTTAAAGAGCGATTTACCAGCTTAGCGTTAAATTCTACCAGTTTTTGTTTTTCTTTGGTAAGCTTTAAAAATTCTTTTGCTTCTAATTGGGGTAAGCCCCGGTATTCGCGAATTTCGTTTAAAGCGGTGCGCAAGAAATTGATATTGGAAACACCCGGAATCTCTACGGGGTACTGGAACGCCAGAAATAAACCTTCGCGGGCTCTTACTTCCGGCGCCATGTCTAATAAATCTTTACCGTCAAAGAATACTTCACCTTCGGTTACGTCGTAGCTTTCACGACCGGCTAACACCGACGACAAAGAACTTTTACCAGAACCGTTTGGCCCCATAATGGCATGAACTTCGCCGGCTTTTACTTCTAAATTTATTCCTTTTAGTATTTTTTTGCCTTCTACTTCGGCTTGCAAGTTTCTAATGCTTAGCATTTATCCGTATTTTTAATTAACCCACGCTACCTTCGAGGGTGATAGATAATAGTTTCTGGGCTTCCACGGCAAATTCCATGGGCAGCTGGTTTAATACTTCTTTGGCATAACCATTTACAATAAGTGCTACCGCTTTCTCGGTACCAATACCGCGTTGGTTCAGGTAAAATATCTGGTCTTCGCCAATTTTAGAAGTAGTGGCTTCGTGCTCTACCATGGCCGTACTATTTTTAGTTTCGATGTACGGGAAGGTATGCGCACCGCAGTTACTGCCAATTAACAAAGAATCGCACTGCGTAAAGTTACGGGCATTATCGGCTTTTGCACCCACATGCACCAAGCCCCGGTAACTATTATTGCTCTCGCCGGCCGATATACCTTTGGAAATAATCCGGCTTTTGGTGTTTTTGCCTAAGTGGTAAATTTTAGTACCGGTGTCGGCAATTTGCTTGTTGCGCGTAACCGCTACTGAATAAAACTCGCCACTAGAGTTATCGCCTTGTAAAATAACGCTGGGGTATTTCCAGGTAATAGCCGAACCGGTTTCTACCTGCGTCCAGGAAATTTTAGCGTTAGCGCCTTTGCAGATACCGCGTTTGGTTACAAAGTTGTAAATACCGCCTTTGCCGTCTTTATCGCCGGGGTACCAGTTTTGCACCGTAGAATATTTAATTTCGGCGCCTTCCAAAGCAATTAATTCTACTACGGCGGCGTGTAACTGGTTTTCGTCGCGCATTGGGGCGGTGCAACCTTCTAGGTAACTTACATAAGAACCTTCGTCGGCAATAATTAAGGTGCGCTCAAATTGACCGGTATTTTCAGTATTAATCCGGAAGTAAGTCGATAATTCCATAGGGCAACGTACGCCTTTGGGAATGTATACAAACGAACCATCCGAGAAAGCCGCCGTGTTCAGGGCTGCAAATATATTATCGGAATGCGGTACTACTGAACCTAAATATTTTTTTACCAGTTCGGGGTGTTCCTGCACAGCTTCGCCGATAGAGCAAAAAATAATACCCAGTTCTTTTAGCTTGCCTTTGTAGGTAGTAGCTACCGAAATACTATCAAAAACAGCATCTACGGCTACTCCCGCCAAGGTTTTTTGCTCTGATAACGGAATACCCAACTTTTCGAAAGTAGCCAGTAATTCCGGATCTACTTCGTCGAGGCTGTTGTATTTCTTTTTATTTTTGGGAGCTGCGTAATAAGAAATCTTCTGGAAATCCATGTCGGGCAACTCAAAATTCTGCCATTTGGGCATTTCTTCCTTTAAAAAGGCATGGTACCCTTTTAACCGCCATTCGAACAACCATTCCGGTTCGTTTTTCTTTTCCGAAATAAACCGGATTACGTCCTCGTCCAGGCCGGCAGGCGCAATCTCCATCTCAATATCCGTGACAAAGCCATACTCGTATTCTTTGGTGGCAAAGTCATTTATTATTTCATTACTATCTTTCATTCCTGCCAAGTAATTAAATTTTTACCATTAAACCGCAAAACTCTCGCCGCAACTGCAGGTGCGCGAAGCATTGGGGTTATTAAAATATAAACCTTTACCGTTTAATCCGTCAGAGTAATCTAACTCCGTACCAAACAGGTAAAGCAAGCTTTTGCGGTCTACCACTACTGTTACACCGTTATCTTCAAAAACCTCGTCGGTTGCTGCTTTTTGGTTATCAAAGTTAAGCTGATATTCTAAACCAGAACAGCCGCCGCCGCGCACGCCCACCCGTACAAAGGTATCAGGGCCTTTGGTTTCTGTTTGCAATAAGCGGCCAATATAATCTTTTGCTTTTGGCGAAACCTTAATCATAATTCTTAAGATTTATGTGTTTAACTAATTTTTTAACAAATATTCCAAGTAATAGGTTGCAAAATAATTAACAGAATCTGCATATTCCGCAATAGTTTGGCTAATATTGCAAATGGCGAAATAATGCAAAAAGGGGCCGGAATGTTTCCGTGCCCCAAGCTAATTAAAATAATAAGTTTACTTAAAATCCTTTTTTTGCTTCGGCATAGGCTGCTTCTACTTTAGCCCAGTCTAATACATTCCAGAAAGCATTAATATAATCGGCCCGGCGGTTCTGGTATTTTAAATAATACGCGTGTTCCCAAACATCTAAACCCAGAATAGGTAAACCTTGACTCGTTGGGTTAATATCCATTAAAGGATTATCCTGATTGGCAGTAGACGAAAGTTCTATTTGCCCATTATATTTTACCAGCAACCAAGCCCAGCCCGAGCCAAAACGGGTTAAAGCTTCTTTGTTAAAAGCTTCTTTAAAAGCTTCTACAGATCCCCAATAAGCATTTATAGCATCGGCTAACTCACCAGTTGGTGCTGTTTGGGGATTAGCGGCTAACGTATTCCAAAACAGCGTGTGGTTGTAATGGCCACCGGCATTGTTGCGAACGGCCGGTGCATATTGGCTAATGTTTTTCAGAATATCTTCTAATGCCAGGTTTTCGGCTTCGGTACCGGCAATGGCATTGTTCAGGTTGGTTACATATGCCTGGTGATGCTTAGTATGATGAATTTCCATGGTTTGGGCATCGAAATGCGGTTCCAGAGCATTATAATCATAATTTAAAGTTGGCAGTGCAAATGGCATAACTCGTATATTTTTTAGTTAAGAATTATGGCTTTCCGGAATTAAAAATATAACTGGATTTGACCTTTACGGCTTTACTTTTAGATTATATAAAAAGTAAATGAACTATCCCGTTGGTTAATTAAGTTATATTTGTATTCTGTAGTCGCCTTTTTGTGTAAGGCAAAGATATTAATTAAAAAATAAAACAAGTACTTACTTGGAAAATAATTCCGCTACAACGCTTTCTGCAACCGACCGAATTTTAAAAGTTTTAAAGGCCCAAGGACCAAAAACTGCTGGTAATCTGGCCCAGATTCTGGGCATTACCGGCGAAGGTGCGCGTTTGCACCTGGTAAAAATGGCTGAAGCTGGTTTGGTTAAATCTGTTGCTGAGGCAAAGGGCGTTGGTCGGCCATTATTAAAGTGGAGCTTAACTGATGCGGGTAATGCCCGTTTCCCAAATGCCCACGGCGATTTATCTATCCAGTTACTAAGTACCATTAAAGCTGAGTTAGGAGACTTGGTTTTAGATAAAATAATTCAAAAACGCGGTGAAGACATTTTAAACCGGTACTTAGAAGAATTAAAAGACACTCATTCTTTAGAAGAAAGAATTACCCGTTTTGCCGCTATCCGGCACCAAGAGGGTTATATTGCTGAATGGACCAAAGACGAACACGGCTATTTATTTGTGGAAAACCACTGCCCTATTTGTGCTGCGGCTACGGCAACGCCCGGCTTGTGTAAATCAGAACTAAATATATTAAAGCAAGTATTAGGCCCAAGTGTAGACGTTAAACGGGTTGATCATATTCTGGAAGGCGCCAGACGTTGTGCTTACCGCATAACTTTTTTGCCTTAATACTTATTACTACAATTATACTGTATTTACCTTACATTACTTATCCACTAAATTTATAGCCTTTGTAACTAAGATGAAAACAAATCTTGTTGCATATACATGTAGTGGATAAAGGCCTTTCCTCTTCTTTCAGAATTTAATCGAATAGCTTTTTCTTCAATTTTCCACACCTGCTTGGTTTTCGTTAGCACCTAATAATTTCTTTCTCTCCAGATGGTAATCACCTAATTGATATAGTTTAAGTAAATTATTAGTTGTGGATAAGTTCTATAAGTACTTAAATATATCCATCATTAAAAACGAATATCTGGTTGACTATAAATATCTTACTTATCTATAATTACTTCTGTAAAATAAGTTATCCTATCATTTATTTACAGCTACTATTTCTGCATCTAAATTTTACCAATCTGACTAATTGTTTAAAGTAATAAAATAGAAAGCAGTTATACTTAATTGAGCAGAATAATTACTTCTACCCGATTTCGTATAACTGCTTTAGCATTGTATTTAAAACAAATTAATATTTAGCCCAATTTTATAAATCAAAATCAAGGCGCCGCTTTGGCAACGGCCTGGCAAAATATATTAGCCGGTATAGTTTGTTTAGCAATGCCCGGCCCCTCCCACTTTAGGTCCATTAACTGGTTAGCGCCATCTTTATAGGCATAGTAAAACCGAAACGGATGTAAACCGGATTTTAAGTTAACTTTGCCTTTAAGTTCGGTACCACCGGTATAATTATAATCAGCATCGATGACAGCCGTATTGTGTAACCGGAATACCGCCCCGGTAGTGGCCGTTGTGTAAAAGGTATACGTTCCGTCGGCCGGAATTTGTAGAAACCCATCAAAATAAAGTACGCCTGCTTTCATGTTATTAGCCGCATTCACAACGGGTTGCTTAGTTATACCGCTCGCCGTGGGCTTAAGGGACGATACCTCGGGTAGCCACGGAAACAAACCAGCATAAGTATTCCAGTTTACCCCAGCCTTAGTTGCAGTTTTAGTAATGGCCGGCACTAATTCGTTGTCGTACGGGCGCGGAGCTGCCTCATCGGGGCGCCTTACTTGTAAAACTTTGGCTTTAAATTGTTGTTGCAGATCTGCCATGTCTGGCTTAGCTGCTAAATTATTAGCTTCCTGTGGATCTTTAGAAACATTATAAATTTCGAAATCGTCGGCAGCCGATTGAATATCGTAACGGACACCTACATAATCACCTTGCCGGATTAATTGCATTTGGTTGCGCCGCCGTTGCCGGTGCTGTGGCTGAAACTCTTCAAAATTTGGGGTTTTATCACCATTAAAATATTCAACATATACCAAACTTTGGGTTTGTTTTCCCTGGCCCGTTAAGGCGGGTATCAAAGAAACGCCATCAACTATGGCTGGAGCCGGCATACCCGCTGCATCGGTAAAAGTTGGTAACCAGTCGTAATTTATGCTGGGTGCAGTAACTATGCGTTTGGCCGGAATGCGAGCGGGCCAGGTTACAATGGTTGGCATCCGTACGCCGCCTTCCCACAGATCGCGTTTAACGCCATCAAACGGACCAAAACTCCGGAAAAAATTCGGATGATTAGGGGCATACGTATCGGGTAAATAAGATTCTAAGGATGGCCCGTTATCTGAGGTAAATACGATTATGGTATTTTTATCAATATTTAAATCCTTCAGTAACTGCATTAAGTCACCAATTTGGCTATCGATGCGCCGCACTGAGGTAGCATACCTTTTATACACATCTGGCCACGGTACTTCCGACGTACTGGCATTTTTATCGTGGTCGTAAGTAGCTTTTGCGTAATCAGGGTCTATCCAGGAATCTACGGTACCAGAAGCAGTATTAATCATTTGTCCGGGTTTGCCAAGCCACTGCAAACCACCCTTTAAACCGGCTCCTGCCGGGTAAGCTTGCGTAGGTAATTCCAGTACTGCATGCGGGGTATCGTAGGCCAGGTATATAAAGAACGGGTTTCTACCTTTGTTACCTTGTTTATGCGCTACTATCCACTTTTTGGCAGCAGCTGTCCACAGATCTCCGGTATAGCATTTATCTAAATCAGCGGCAATATTCTTCCGGTTTTCCCATACTTCTTTTGCTCCGCGGTAAATACCTTCTTT